>DAOVJU010000053.1 GCA_030632095.1 Chlorobiota bacterium | reverse complement strand
GCCCACGCCATAGCGTGAGCGTTTTGCTTATTATTCTTGTGAGAGTTTAAAAATTAGCGATTTTCAGTTCCAAAAATAAAAGCTAACGCTTTTTTATGTCTTTATAATCAATTTACTTTACGTCATATTATATCATATTTTTAATTAACATTTAAATTTACAACATATATTTTTATCAGTCAATTTTTTTTAATTATTCCGGATATTGTTAAAATGCCGGTTTTTGCAATTTTGGGTTTGCTTTGTGAGATAATTCTTTTTTATTATAGTATATAATTTAAGAGTCCGGTCTAAAAAGGTTTGAATTTGATTTTCAGCTACTTATTGCTCCAAATCCGCCAGTTAGCGGAAGAAGTAGCTGAAAATCAGTCTCCCGTTTGGGATGGGGCAAAACTGATTTTCAGCATTTCAAAATGTTTCGTGCTTTTTAGACTGGACTCAATAATTAATATAAATAACCTTACATTCGTAAAAATAAAAATTGAAGGATAAATATTAAAAAAACAAAAGGGATTTCCCTGAATATTAAGAGGATAACTATGAATACTACTGATAATGACATAAGCCAGGAATTGGAAGAAACTTGTATTAACTGCAATTATTTTTTTGTGAAATTTGGTGCTTTGGTGCAGCGCCGTCGGCAAGCCTATGGCGGCCGATGGTTTTAGTGGTATTTATTAATTTCTCACCTTTTTAGACTATACTCAGAAATGTTAAATAAAATATTGGTAAAATAATGCTAACAGATGAAATTAAATGGATAGGTATTGTGGGAGGCGGAAAGATTGGAACAGAACTCTTCAATCACTTTTCCGGGAATAATTATAAAATTGTATGGTATTGCAGGTCGAATTATAACGAAAAACTGAAAAAATGGCACCGGAGATTAGAACGAAAACGAAAAAACAATTTGATAAGCCCGACAGATTATGATCTGCAAAAACAAAGTATTATTACTAACTCCATTTATGAACTTAAACCATGCAATATTATTTTTGAAGCCATTTATGAAAACCTTGATAAAAAGAATATTCTCATAAATGAAATTAGCGCAATTACAAACAATAAGGCTATTATAGCTTCTACATCTTCATCAATACATCCGGGTTTTTTTAATGTTAGCGGCAATCAATCACAACAAATACTTGGAACTCATGTTTTCTATCCAATGCAGATTCATAAGGTAGTGGAAATTATTCCCGGTGAAAAGACATCTGATCTATCTCTTGAGTTAGTTAAAAATATTTTTATTAAAAGTGAATTTAAAATACTTGTTCAAAACAAATCAAACTGCTTTTTAATTAACCGGTTTCTTCTGGACCTGCAATCTGAAATGTTTCAATATTGCGTGAAAAATCATATATCGTTAAAAATTGTTGAAGATAAATTACTACAGGAAAACCTTATAGACTTAGCTATTTTCACTATGATTGATTCAGTTGGACATGAAATTATGCTCACATCTATAAAAAACTATATTCAATTATCACCGGATAATGAAGATTTGTATACCTCTTTTCTTAATTTTATTCAAGAGCTCGATGAAAATCACGTAAGTAGCATTTTTAACTATCCTGTTTCTCAGGATATTCATCTCAACGCCAAAATTGACGGTAATTCTATTATTGAATATTTCAAAAAAAAATATGTACTTTCGCTGCAAAATTATGTAAAGAAAGGCTTCATCAAAAAAGATTTATTTAATCAAGCACTTACTGAAGTTTTAGGAATTAATAAAGATTTACAAAATTAAAGATGAATCATAAGGTTGTTGTTACCGGCATTGATATTATAAGCCCGCTTGGGCTCAATGTAGACGAGAACTGGAAAAACATGGTAGCGGGACAAAGTGGTATAAAAAAAATATCTTTATTCAACGCTAATGATTTAGATACCCAAATAGCAGGTGAAGTACCTCCTGAATTTGATGAATATTATAAAAAATATATAAAAAAACGTGCTGCCAAACAGATGACTCGGGTAACAAGAATGTGCATTGCCGCAACAAATCATGCAATAGAAGCATATCAAATCCCAATTCATGAAATAGACAAATCAAGAATTGCTATCGTATTGGGAGTAGTTAATACAGGCAATTCAAGTGTAGAAAAGGGCACTGATTTAAGTAATACTATTCTTAAAGGTATGAACAATGCCATGTCTGCATGGATATCAATGGAGTACAGAATTACCGGGCCTAATTTTACCGTTTCAACTGCATGTGCCTCTTCAGCTTATGCTATTGCCATTGGATACGACTTTATAGCAAGTGGAAATTACGATATGGTTATTACCGGGGGAGCTGATTCTATAATTAATCCGGAAGAGATAAAAGGATTTAATAATTTATATGCGCTATCAACACAAAACAGCCAGCCTGAAAAAGCAAGCAAACCATTCTCAAAAGACCGCGATGGCTTTGTAATAGGAGAAGGCGCCGGCGTTGTTATTCTCGAATCTAAATCACATGCTGAAAAAAGAAAAGCAAAGATATTGGCAGAATTAATGGGACATGGAATCTCAAGTGAGGCTTATAACATTATGTCACCCAGAGCTGAAGGTTTGGGTATGCTGAACACCATGAAAACAGCACTATCAAATTCCGGTTTAAAGCCTGAAAAAATTGATTATATAAATGCTCATGGTACATCTACCATGCTTAACGATTTGTATGAAACAATGGCAATTAAAACGCTTTTTGGTGAACACAGTAAAAATCTTCATATCTCCGGTTCAAAATCGATGATTGGCCATACAATTGGAGCTGCCGGAGCTATTGAAGCAGCTATAACAATCAAGAGTTTAGAGGAAGGCTTAATTACACCAACTATTAACCTGGATGTTCCTGATCCTGAGCTTGATTTGAACTATACCCCTCACAAAACTGTTAAGAAAAATATTCAATATGCCTTGACCAACTCATTTGGTTTTGGTGGCCATAATGCTTCACTAGTCCTTAAAAAATATAATTAATCTTTGTAAAAAAACTCTGAAATCATTAATATTATTGAAATAAAAAATAATGTTTACAAAAAATGTAATGAATTTTATTATAAACCTTAGCGAAACTTTGTATTTACTTTGCGCAGCTTTGCGTTATAGCTATTACGCGGAGTTTCGCAAAGGTTCCGCAAAGGCCCGCTAAGTTAATTTTCATGCGTTTACCCTTGTAAGGTCTGTAACTCTATTTGTCCTGGCATTATAAAATAGTATATTTGTATTTCAAATTTTATAGATATGGCAGTAATAAATGAGCATACAAAGAGCGAAGTAAAAGAGATAGTATTAGATTTTTTTTCAGAAGAATGCGAGGTTGATATCAATGAGATTACTGAGTCGTCAAATATTTTTGATGACCTGGATGGTGACTCTTTAATGTTTCTGGAGTTGATTGAGATATTTAAAAAGAAATACAATCTGAATATCGAGCTAAAAACCATTGGTAAGTATAGCATTAAACATCCGGTAAGGACCATTGGTGAACTTATTGATATGCAAATGCTGATAATTGAGCATGAAAACGATATTTTATCTCTTGAATAAACAAAATGCTAATTGGGTGTGGCATAGATATAGAGGAAATTAACCGGTTCAGTAAGTATTTTGCTAATAAGGATGATTCCGAGGCATTTTTCAATTTTGTATACTCCGAAGAGGAACTAAAAAACTATCGAAAATATAGTGCTGAAATATGTTTGCCTTTAAGTTTTACATGTAAGGAAGCATTTTTCAAAGCTCTGGGTATTAGCTGGAATAACAGCCCTATTGACTGGAAAGATATACAGCTTCATTTTAACGGGCCGGTTGATACTAACAAACCAGTTATTAAAACCTTTGGATACGCAAAAAAAATATTAGATAAAAAAAGAGTAAATAAGATTGATTTTGATTTTACAATTAATGAAAACTATTCTTATTTTGAGATTATACTTTTAAATACAATAGAAACAAATGAACGTCCATCATTGCGATAATTGGATATAGAGAAAGCAATATAAAGTTTATTCCAGATGAATACTGAAGCCTGCATATTTCCTGCATTTGTTATAAAATACCTCGGTGAAGAAATTGAAATATTAGAAAACCATAACATTGATTTTAAAAGCCGTTTAACAAAAGCTGAAAAAATAAGCCGGATAAAGCTTAGCGATTTTGACATCCACAAAAACAATTTAACGGAAGACGAATTAAAAACTCAAATTATTTCATACGTATTTAGCTGTTGTTATTCTGATTTGCTTAACAAATATCAAAACAGGGCAAAATTCGTTTCCGGTTTAAGTATGGGAATTTATGCTGCATTTTATCATATCAGGTCATTAAGTTTTGAAGACGGCATAATACTTATTAAGGACATTTATAATACTTTAAGACAGCATATAAATGGCTCTTATTGTATGTTATCTGTAATTGGACTTGAATTGAAAGACTTATTATGCCTTACAAAAAATAACTCGTTTGAAATTGTTATTAAAAATGGAGAGTTCTCGTATATTTTAGCAGGTAAAAAAGAAGATTTAAACTCTTTTCAAACCTCAGTTGCTGAAGAAGGTGCATTGCACACGCATATATTTAAGGTAAATATACCATACCATTCAAGTTATATTTCCCCAACAAGAAAACACATTATGGCAGCAATAAATGCTATACCAGTTAAATCTTCACTTGTTCCATATGTTTCAATGGTTAACCAGGCTACACTTTTAAATGAAAAAGCATTAAAAAGAGAAATAATTCGAAATTTGTATGAAAATTTAGATTTTAACCAAACAATAATTTACCTAAATAGCAAAGGTATTAATCAATTTAAAGAATGCGGGCCTGGAAACAGCCTTACAAAATCATCAAAATTTATTACTGCCCCAATAAAATTCATTAGTATAAATAAATGGTATTTTAATTCGTAACCGTTTATAGTTTGAAATTGAAATTTGAAATTCTACTGAATATACCGAATCATTTTCCAAATTTCAAGTTTCTAATTTCCAATTATATTACATCTGTACCTTTTTTTATTAACCAGAGTTTGCCTACTTCATTATAAAATTCATCAATAGGAAGTTTTGTTTTAAGTACCGAATTAAAAAAATTGTATTTCAAATAGTTATGATCAATTATTTCATCCTTCTTTTCTTGATATAAAACAGTGCCTGGCATTGGTGTTAAAATTGTATAACCGGCATAATTCACTTTATGTGAAGAAGCATAATCTGATAGAGCTTTAAAATCATCTTTTGAGTAATCATTGGGGATTACATAATTACCCCTGAGCATAATTCCGTTATCATGAAAAATATTAATAGCTTTTTCAATTAAACCGGCTCCATAACTTTTGTTATATTTCCTGAGCTCATCTTCCCTGAACGATTCAAATCCGCATATAACAATCTTTAATCCGCCTTTGGCAAACTTTTCAATCAAACCAGGATTGTTCACGGCAATGTCGGCACGGATATCCATTATATATTCCTTTTGAATACCTTCGAGCTTTATCCGGTCAAATAAGTCATGCATAAATTTAATATCTACAACAGTATTAGCATCAGCAAATCTTACAATTTTGTAATTAATGCATTTCAATTCCTCAATTATGCTATTAATGTTTCTCTGGTAGTACTTGCCTTCATGTTCTTTCCAAACTGAACAAAATGTACATTTATAAGGACAACCAAGTGAAGTAAACATATATGTGGAAGGATATGGTGCATTTCCAACATAATATGCATTTCGCCATGGTTCTACATGGGAACGGTCTGGCATTATAAAATCATCAACAGCCGGGTTACTGTACAATGATGGAACCTTAGGTGGCACTAACATTGCCCCTTTATTAAAGTAAGCACCCGGAATATTATCTAATACCTCATTATTTTCCTTTGCAATCACCAGTTGCCTGAAGTCTTTTGCTGCATGCCCCCGGAAGACTATATCTATTGACGGATCTGTAAAATCATCAATACAAAGCGTTGCATGTAAACCTCCTATAAGGGTTAAAATGTGAGGATTATATTTTTTTGTTGTCTGCAATATTTCAAGCCCATACGGAAACTCTGATGTAATAACTGTAGTTCCCACAATATCGGGCTGATATTTTTCCAGTAATTTCCAAACCAATTGCCTTAATGGAGGAGTATCAGGATACAAATCGTATTCTGCCTTCGTGTCAAAAACTGTAACATCAAAATCTTTAACAGAAGCTGCAAGGGTTAATAAACCAAGTGGTGGGCCAATAAGTTTTTTATGAATAAAACGCCTGGCTTCTTCAGGGGCATTTTTTAATATAGCATTATACGGCGACCGGGGAGTATTAATTAATAAAATCTTCATACTAGTAGACTGTCCCATAAGTTCTGACCTTATTAATGACAATTTAAAATTAGAGAATTTAGCATCGTAAAAAACCATGTTATCAAGCGAAATCCTATCTATGTCAACGTTTGCAGATATATATCGGGTTTAACATTGTTCGCAACTTGTCATAACATTTCAAAAATAATGGATATAATCTCTAATTGCCAGAAAACATGTCAGAACTTATGGGACGGGGTACTAGTGTACTTCTATGCAATATAGTGCATGTCTATAAAGTAAGGATTTTTTTATTAATTGTATTCGCTTAATATTAACCTGAGTTCGATATAGCGAAAAAAGATAAAAAAAATGACTTAAAAGTGGCCTGAATATATGATTTATAAATAGAGCAGCACTTTTAAGCCAGATTTTTATACTTGAATAATTATTTAAGCTTTTTAGCTAACATTTTTGCAAACTCTTTTCCAGCTTTAGCATAAGCTTCTCCTATTCTATATCCTGAGTCAAAGTCATATCCCATTGCATCACTTCCCGGACTTTTCAATAATTCTATAATAACAGTTGGCGTATCCGGATTAGCACTTTCTGCAATCTTTATTGTTAAATTAATGAAAGCAGGGCTTCGTGAAATACCTATATTCCATCCAGGTTCAATGAAATCGGTCTGAATAGTCATTATGTAATTTGCATCATCAAACGAACTCCCAACCATTATATTTGTTTTATCGTTGTACTTATTAAACAGATCTTCAAATTTTGGTTTATAATGTTCTACCCTGTCTGCCTTCCATGCACTTTCCCATTTATCTCCACCTCCTGATTCACGTTCATCTGCTTCCTTTCGCTTTTTTTCAATATATTCTGCTTCAGTTAGCTTCCCTACCTTCAGGTCATTGTAAGTATATTGAATCAATACTTTAGACTGACCTTTTAAAACTGAAATGTCTCCTTCTACAACTTTAATTTTTTGCGCATTTAGCCCAATAGTTAGCAATAATGCTAATCCTGCAATAATAATTTTTTTCATGTGTAATAATTTTATTGGTTAACTTAATTTAAATATAAATCAAATATATAAAAATATAAATACTCTTACAGTTTATCATAAAAAAACAATACACATTATATAGTTATTGTAATAATTTATTTAACCAGCGAAATATTTTTGCATTTTTAACAATAGTTTTCTGATTAAAAATTAATTCGGAAATGTGCCATTGGATAAAAGCCCATTGAGTGTGTCTTAACTATCTCTCCGGTAAGTACATTTATTCGTTCCAGATAAACATTGGTATAGTTCGAACGATATTGAAAATCAAATGCAGTTTCGGTACTGAATTTCTTCGCATCTCTTTTAATCCCTAAACGTAAACTGACTCTCCGGTATGGTTCTCTGTAAACTTTATATGCATTTGATATATCATATTGTACTTGCCCTGTAGTGATAGTAGCCTCAGGATCGAAAGGTATATATGGCCTCCCTCCTGTATAAGTAATATTGATACCAATATTCATGGCTATATCTCTTTTAGGAAAATACCATTCATAACCACCCAGAGTATTGATAGCATATCTCCCATTATACGCCGTACTTCTCCATTCTTCATCAAATCCTTTATACTCGGAATCAAATAACGACAGTGTAACTAATAAGAAATAATTATTGCCAAAAAACTTTTCCAGCGTTAAATCAATACCATAATTTTTTCCCGATGCTTCATTTATTAAACTATCTTCTCTTTCAACAAAATATTCAGTGCCATAATTCAATGAAGAATACCATGGTTTGGAAGAACTAGTTGTTACATCATATAAATATTGATAATAAACTTCTGACTTTAACCTTAAAAATTCATTGATCAAAAAATCATACGATACTATATTATGGAGGCTCTTGGTAAGCTTTAAATCCTTATTGGAATAAGATACCTCACCGGATGTTTTAGATTGAACATAGTAAAAAACCAATGGATGTGTTTTGCTATGTAAACCAAAACCATAGCCAATTTTATTTCGGGAATTGAACTGGTATTCAAGCCCCAGTCGTGGTTCAAAAACATTTTCGTGATTAATAAATATATGTGTGTAATGCAGGCCGGTATTTATTGTGAAATTTTTAATACCGCGGTAATTCAAGTTTAAATGCCCGCGAAAGAGATTAAAGGTTTCATTTGATACGTTTGTTCTCACTATATAGTTCGTATTTACATACTGGCTGTCAACAAAAGAAACTATATTTCTGTCAAAGTTTAATCCTGCTGATAATATTATACTGGAAGAAATTTTACTGGTTACCTTACTATTCAAATTGTATCTGAATTGCCCTGATTCTTCCCTCCCCCAAAAAAATAATTGGTCTTGCGAAAGATAAAAAGTATCTATTTTGTTTAATACCTCATTGCCCATAACTGCAAGATGTGTTTCCACCGATACATTATTGAAATAATATCGGTGTCTAAGGCCTATAACACCCATTATATAACTATTATGTATATCTTCACCATGGTTTTCAAATGTCCATTCATCAGAATCATCATCCGAATCTAAAATATCAATATGGCTTTTCCCTCCCATTCCGAAAAGTGAATATGCCCCTGTTTTTGTTTGTGGAAAATTAAGTTTAAAAGACAAATCCTGGTATTTTGCGCTCTCGTCAATATTTATACCCATTTTTTCAATAATATCAACAGCCGAATATCGATATGAAACAATGAATGATGAATTATTATTCCTTACAATTGGCCCTTCTGATCCGAACTCAAGTCCATTCCAGCCAAGTTGGGCCCAGTGTTCATATTCTCTATTGTTGCCATAGCGTAAATTCAAATCAAATACACCTGCCAGGGCATTTCCATATTCAGCAGGAAAAGCGCCTGTAAAAAAATCTGAATTTGACAAAAGATTATTATTGATAATGGAAATTGGTCCTCCTGAAGTTGCAGTTGCACCAAAATGATTTGGATTAAGTATTTCAACACCGTCAAGCCTCCATTGAAGCCCTGCAGCAGAATTTCCCCGGACAATAATATCGTTCCGGTTATCCCTGGCCGCTAAAACACCAGCATAATTAATAGCCATGCGTGCCGGGTCACCATATGCTCCGGCATACCGGTTTGTTTCATCAATAGAGAATGAACGTGCACTAACAACAGCAAGCTTGTTTAAAGGCATATCTTTCCTTGACCTGGCTGTTACTTTTATTTCATTAAGTTCAACTGACGCTTCATGCATCTGCACATCCAATTGTAAAGCTTTACCTGAAACAACTCTAATATTATCAATTATTCTTTTTTGATAACCTATGAAACTAAATTCAATTGCAATAATCCCTACCGGGACTTCCTCCAATATATATACACCATTAATACCGGATATTGTACCAAATAATCCGGTTGAATCCTGAATTACAACATTCACCCCAATAACGGGTTCGTTGGTAATATCATCAGTAACACAACCATACACAGTTTGGGTTAGCTTAGACTGCGGATAAAGTAAAGGATGTAAAAGAAGAAGAAAGATTATTGCTAAAATTTGACATGACTTTACTGCAAAGAAATTTGACTGGGTACTAGAGTTATGAATGTGCATCGTGCTAATTTTCCCTTGGTTTTCAATCATTAATTAATTGATCTACTTCTTCTTTGCTAACCTTTAACCATTTTTGGTTCTTAAAGATGTTATTTTCCAAATCGAAATTTATGTAATTAAATTCCTCTTTAAAGTACTCGTGTTTAGATCCTATATCCGGATTATGCAGAATAAACCTTACTTTAGTATTATCAATATTAAACTCATTACATACCTGATTGGCAACTAAATTGCCCCCTACTGTTACAGAAGTGCCTGGATTATCAACATACAACTCACTTAAAATCACTATTGTCTCATCCGGCTTCCTTACAATTTTCAATCCACATTTTGATGGCATATCCCATTCCCCTTTGAAATTATAGACCTGATCTATATATTTTTTATTCAATACCATCACCTTACCTTATATGTGTTTTAAAAATAATCAAATTGTATTTATCGGTTAATATCCTTCCCAAAGCTTTTCTTTACAAGATCTTCTCTTCTTCCACGATATGTACCGTCTTGCATTTCTTTTTTTATAACGTTCATCATTAGTATAAACATTTTTTGTTCCTGGGGTTCATTTTTATAGAAAGTGTCCCATGCATAATAATAAAGCTCTTGCAACCTGTCGGGAGTCATGTTTTTAGGCTGGAAAACAACTTTCCCTGCGTTATAATTATTCCAATCATGATCAAAAATTCTATCTTCCTTTAGCATATCATCATATGCCTTTGTATGATTAAACGGTGTTAAAATAGTAAATTCAGCCAAATCAAGTTCTATTTCCATTAAAAAATCAATTAATCTAAAGATATCGTCTTCTGTTTGATTGTCTAACCCCAGCAAAATAGTTCCTTCAACCATAATTCCATGGTCATGGTAACGTTTAATCCTGTCCCTGATATAATCTGACGTATCAAACACAGCTTGATAAACATACCATGCACCTGCTTGTGCAGCAAGATCAAGAATTTCCGGCTTAGCATCAATTGTATGGCAGCACCACTTTTTCTTTAAGGGAATCATTTCTTTAAATAATTCCATTTCCCATTGTTTGTCCTGTGCTAATGAGTTGTCAACAATAAATAACCTGTTGTTTTCAATTGTTTCAAGCTCTTCAATTACTTTATCGATAGGCCTGGGCCTAAAACCTCTACCTCCAAGATAAGGCACACAACATGGATAGCAATTGAATTTGCATCCTCTTGAAGCATGGAAAAGATCGACCATTTGAACACCCTTGTGGTAATAAAATTCACGTTTCAAAATATCACGCCTTGCAGTACCTACAAGGTTTATATCTGGGTGCTGAGTCATGAAATTGTAATATTGCTTCAGTTCACCTTTTCTAAAATCTTCAAAAACATCATCAAGCCGGCCTTCTACTTCACCGAGAAATATTGAGTCAGCATGTTCCATGGTTTCGTGCGCATGAAGCATGGTTGAAATACCTCCAAATATCACCTTTTTCCCCAGGCTACGATATTTATCAGCTATTTCCCATCCACG
>DAOVJU010000509.1 GCA_030632095.1 Chlorobiota bacterium | reverse complement strand
TAGAATATAAAAAAGGAGAAATAGATGCCTTTGACAATATTGGTCTAGGTTATTACTCTATTAGTAATTATGAAAAGGCATTAGAGAATTATCTGAAGTCATTAAAAATTAAAGAAAAAATATTTAATGAAATTGAAACTATTGTTACTCTTGATAATATTGGGAATGCTTATGAAAATTTAAGTAAATACGATAAGGCATTGGAATATCATCTGAAATCTTTGAAAATAAAAGAAAATATTTGTGATGAGCAGGGAGTTTCAAATTCTTTATACAACATTGGAGTTGTTTATTATAGATTAAATAATTACGAAAAATCTATTGAATATTATCTCAAATCATTGGAAATAAGTGAAAAAATTGGAAATAAAAAAATTATTTCATCTACTTTAAATAATATTGGAGTTATTTACGACTGTTTAGGTAATTATGAAAAGGCATTGAAATATCACAAAAAGGCATTGAAAATAAAAGAAGAAATTGATGATAAAATAGGAATAGCATACTCTTTAAACAATATTGGGGCTGTTTATTGGCATTCAGTTAATTACGATAAAGCTTTGGAATATTATCTGAAATCATTGAAAATAAAAGAAGAAATTGGGAATAAAAAGGATATTGCTATTTCCTTTTTTAATATTGGAGAAACTTATTTAATAATACAAAATTACGATAAAGCATTTTTTTATCTTGAAAAAGCTTTAGAATTCGCTATAGAAACTAAAACAAAACTCTTAATACAAACTATCTATAAAACTATTTCAGAATATTATTCTTCAAAAAACGATTTCCAAAAAGCCCTTGAATATCATATATTATATACAGAAATAAAGGATAGTATTTATACTGAAAAAAGCAGTAAACAAATTGCTGAAATGCAAACTAAATATGAAACTGAGAAAAAAGAAAAGGAAATAAAATTAAAAGATCTTGAACTTACCAAAAAACAAGGCGAACTTAAACTCCAAAGGTTGATTATATATTTTTTATTCATAATTTTTTTAGCAATAATTGTTTTTTCAATACTTCTTTACAGACAATTTCGTCAGAAAAAACTTGCCAACATCTTACTTAGCAAACAAAATGAAGAAATTCTTTTCAAAAACATGGAAATATCCAACCAAAAAGAAGAAATTGAATCAGCCCTGGATAATCTCAAAAAGACCCAGTCCCGGCTCATCCAGTCAGAAAAAATGGCTTCAATAAGCCAGTTAACAGCCGGTATGGCCCATGAGCTTAACAACCCGACCAATTACATCACAGGCGGCATTGCTTCATTAAGCCTTCATATAAAAGATATGGATACAATCTTCCGGAAATATGAAGAAATCAATCCTGAAAATATACAGGAAAAAACCCGGGAAATTGAAAAAACAAAAAAGGAATTGGAATACGATCTTTTGAAAAAAGAAATCGATCCGCTGATCCAAAGCCTTCATAACGGGGCTAACCGCGCGATAGACATCCTGCAGAGCCTCCGTACCTTTTCCCATTTCGACCAGGACAGCCTTAAACCGACCGACATCCACAAAAACCTGGATGCAACAATTGCATTGATCAGGAATAAATTTGAGGACAGGATAAAAATCCTTAAGGAATACGATAAAATACCGGCAATTGAAAGTTATCCGGGGTCCATCAACCAGGTTTTCATGAATATACTGCTTAATGCCGTCGAAGCCATTGAATGCGAAGGACAGATTACAATCAAAACCTCAACTGATGAAGAAAAACGTAATGTTTATATTTCCATTATTGATACAGGTCAGGGAATTGCCAAAGAGATTTATGACAAAATATTCGAACCGTTCTTTACAACCAAAGAAGTGAGAAAAGGAGCAGGACTGGGATTGTCAGTAGCCCATAGTATCGTTGAAGAACATCACGGAAAGATCGAAGTTGAAAGTGAAACCAGCAAAGGAACTACAATAAAAATTATTTTACCAATCATGCAATAAGTAATAACAATATAAAATCAGCCATAAATGAATTCAAAAGCTAAATTCACGATTTTACTGCTGTTTATGCAACTACAATTTACCGCAGTATTTTGCCAGGAAACAGGGAAAGCATTTATCAGGAATTACCCACCTAAAGAATATGGAGCAGAAACACAAAACTGGGCCATCGTACAAGATCAGCGGGGAGTGATGTACTTTGGTAATATTAATGGTGTTTTGGAATATGACGGCACCACATGGCGCCTGATCGAAATACCGAATAAATCAACGGTTCGATCGCTCGACATCGATACTGCGGGGACGATTTTTGTCGGGGCAGTAGGGGGATTCGGATACCTGGTATCTGATAATACGGGGAGTTTACAATATATTTCTTTAAGTATCCAGCTAGATTCTGCATACAGAAATTTCGCTGATGTATGGCAAGTCCTGGCGGCAAAACAAGGCATCTATTTTAAAACAAATAATATTCTATTTCGGTATGATCCCCATCATCTTTATAATAAAGTCACCAATGGGAAGGATACAATAGTTGCGACAAAATCCCAATTTAAAATCTGGAAACCGGAAAATCGCTTGTTCAGTCTTTTCAATATCAACGATACTTTCTATTCACAACAGCGAAATATTGGTATAATCCAAATAGTAGATGATTCATTGCGTATAATACAGGATGGAGGACAATATGCCGATAAAAGGATTAACCCGATCTTACCTTATGGCAATGGCAAATTACTATTCAGACAACATTCCGAAGGTTTTTATATTTATGATCCAAAAAAACAGAAAGAGAACAGGTTTTTTAAACAATCCAACTTTGATCATCTATATCAATTTCTCACCGAAAATCGATTATATAAAGCATGCGTTTTACCGGACAACAAATTTGCTTTTGCTACTGGCAGGAATGGGATCGTAATTGTTAATGACCATGGTGAAATTACAGAACTAATTAATAAACAAATAGGATTAATTGACAATAAAGTATACTTTACCTACTATAACAATCAGCAAATATGGCTGGCTCTAGACAACGGCATATCCCATACGGAGTGGGGCTCTCCAATTCGTTATTGGGATGAAAAATCAGGATTAAAGGGAATG
>DAOVJU010000324.1 GCA_030632095.1 Chlorobiota bacterium | reverse complement strand
GGCGGTTAAAAGCTGAAGCGAAAAATTTGGTCATATTTGTTATAAGGTTAATTTGGTCTTCGAAAAATCTTGCGTATCAATAGATGAAAATCTTGGGGGTTTTTCAGGATTAACTAATTAACAGCAATAAAAAAAGCCTGCAAGTTCGCTTGCAGGCTTTTTTGACACAAAGTATTTTTCCTTAATAATTAAAAATATCTTCAAGTGTTAATTCATGAACTTCACCCATGGTTTGTAAATCGTTCATGTTAATTAATTCACGATTTCCTATGACAAGATATGTGTATGTATGATCTTTTATATGCTTGTTGAAAAATTCCTTGAATTCATCAAGTGTGATGGTCTGCATTCGTTCATAAATGTCTTTACGCAAATCATGTTCTACACCACGGTCAAGGTTTCGCTGGTATTGCCAGAATATTTTATCTTTTATGATCCGTTCAGTCTCAATTTTTTTCATAATTGCATCTTTTGAAGACTCAAATTGCTTTTCGGCCTTCGGCATATTGTTTAATAATTCAAGTAAAGCATCAGACGCCAATTTCATTTTATCAGCCTGCGTGGTAACAAAACCAAATAAATAATTTGAACGGTCAAGTTCATTTGGGATCCTGTAACTTGAAAACGCTACATACGCCAATGCTTTTGATTCTCTTATTTCCTGGAAAACAATTGATGATAGCCCCTGGCCATAAAATTCACCAAATAATCTTGATTCCGGCAATAAAGAAATATCAAAAGGAACATCTTTAGTTAAAAAAATAATGCTTGCCTGAATCATATCATAGTTAACAAAATATACTTTATTTTTATCTGTTTCCTGTTCTGTATATGTTACTTTTTCAGGATAATCTTTAAGTTGCCCGGGTGTTTTATGATATGTACTTAAAACTTGCTTAACATCACCGGGGTTCCGTTGTCCGTAGTAAAAAACACGATGTTTATAGCTGTAAAGGTCTTCCAATAAATTGGTTAAATCTTCAGGTTTAATTTGTCTTAATTCTTCTTCTGATAACCTGTCGGTAAAAGATGAGTTGGCACCAAACCGCCCATAATTTATTAATCCTCTCCAAAGGATAATGTTTTTGTTCTTTTTAGCATCTTGCCGTTCTTTAATTAAACCATCAATATAATCGTCAAATGCTTTTTGATCAGGAACTACATTTGCCAAAACATGTTCAAGTAATTCGGTTCCTTTTTCAAACGATTCATCCAGCCCCGAAACAGTAATATAAGATCTCTTTTCAGAAGTGTTTACGCTCATACTTATACCCAACTTAAAAAACTCTTGCTGCAGTTCTGCAGGCGAATATTTATCAGTTCCAAGAAACGGAAGGTAATTCACAGCAACAGGCAATAATTTCATGTGCCCTTTTCCCATGTCTATAATATAACTAAAATAGAACAGTTCATTTGTTTTGTTTTTTAGATAGTTAAACTCAATATTACCAAGTTCGGAAGTTTGTATTGCATTCTTAAAATCAGCAAATACAGGATTAAGCCTGTCTGCTTCTTTACTGATAAATTCTGTATAAAACGCCGAGTTGTCTTCACGGTTTATTTCGGGAGGCGTAATTTGTGGTTTTTCCACTTTTACAATGGTAGTATCTTTTCCTGTTCGTTTATAAACAACAACATAGTTCTCGCTGTATTTTGTTTTTGCAAAATCCATGATTTGCTCTTTGGTAATGTTTTCCAACTCATCAATAAACGTCACATAGTCAATCCACTCTACTCCGTTTGTAAATGATATGACAAATTCTGAAGCCCTGTAGTTGCGTTCACGGCTTCTAACCATTTTGAGTTTAAAATCTTTTATTACAGCCTCAATCAGCCAGTCTTCAAATTCACCATTTTTGATTTTTTCTAATTCACCAAGTAACAGGTCCTTTACTTCTTCAAGTGTTTGGCCTTCTCTTGGATCACCATAAAATATATGTACCCCATAATCACGCTTAAAGGTTGTAGAAGATCCTGCATCAAGAACTTTTTGTTCCTGTACTAAATTTAAATCTATTAAACCTGCCTGGCTATTACTTAACATATTATCAATAAGGGTAACAAACCTGTTATCTTCAGAATTATCACCGTCGAAGCGGAAACCCATATAGACAAACTCGGCATCCGGGCCAAAAACCTCTTTTACTATTGGTTCAGTAATAGAATCTTCAACAGGTGTTTCTATTTCCGGAACCTCTTTAGATTCCAAACTACCAAAAGTTTGATCTATAAGCTTTATAGTTTCTTCAAAATCCAGGTCACCCGATAAACAAATGGCTATGTTGTTTGGCACATAATACCTGTTCCAATAATTATGAATGTTTATCATAGAAGGATTTTTTATATGTTCTGCTTTACCAAGAGTGGTTTGTGTCCCATACGGATGCTTTTTGAAAAGCCCGCTCATCATTTCCCTGTACATTTTACGGCCATCGTTATCCTGGCTCATGTTGAATTCTTCGTAAACAGCTTCCAATTCTGTATGAAAAAGCCGCAGGGCCAATTCACCAAAACGTGATCTTTCCAATTCAAGCCAGCGGCTAAGTTCATTTGCAGGAATATCGTTCATATATACTGTACGTTCATTGGAAGTGTAGGCATTGGTCCTCTTGGCTCCAATTTGAGAAATAAGCTTATCATATTCATTTGCAACTACATACTTTGCTGCGATTTGTGAAACACAATCAATTTTAATATAAACTGCCTTTTTTTCCTCTGCATCTTTTGTGTCTTTATGTTGTTCATAAAGATCTGATATTTCATCAAGCAATTTTGATTCTTCTTCCCAATTTAATGAACCAATTTGGCTATTTCCTTTAAACATCATATGTTCAAGATAATGTGCCAGGCCTGTAGTTTCTGCAGGATCGTAGGTTGAGCCGGCCTTAACAGCAATATATGTTTGAATACGCGGCTCGTCTTTATTAACGGTTAAATAAACTTTCAATCCATTATTAAGCGTATATATTCTGGTTTTTAACGGATCGTTGGTAACAATTTCATAATTGTATCCATTTTCATCTACCTTTTTTTTAACCTGGTAGTTGTTGTTTATTGAGCAATTTGACAATACAATTGCAAGTGAAAGAAAAAGAATTGCTTTAATTTTAAACATAATGAGAGATTTTAATAACATTTAATTTTTATTTTAATTCCTGTGTTTTTTGCAAATATACAATTTACAGTATGGTATTCCTAACGTAGCATAAGGCTACAATTAAAAAGATATTAATTAAAATTTTTGTTAAAAAATAAGATTTTAAAAAGTAATAGCATATTATTCAATATTCCAAATCAGGTCATTGTCCCACCCTGATTTAATGGTTATGGTTTTGTTGTATAAATATACTTTTTCAGGTTGTCTTTTCGCTTCATATTCACCGGTATCCCAAACTCCATTGTTGTTATTGTCAACAATTAATTTAAGGTTGAATTTACCTGGTGGCAACAAATTAATATTTAAGCTGTTTGTTTGGTTATTTACTGTATATTCTCGTAGCACCTGGCCGGCTTCACTTAATAATTGGATAATTGACGTTTGGCTAATTCCAGTTAATTTTAAAAGGATATTGCCATAATAATTTTCTTTTTGGATTGAATACCGGACTAAAAGAGTATCGTTTATATTGCCATATATATCCTCAAATGCTGCTGTGTCAATTAATAATTTATATAACTCTCTTTCAATAAAAGGATAAGAAATCCTGTAACTTCTTGGTTTAAGTGTATCTGTAGTAAATTTGAATTCAATTGGATTTTCAATAGTATCATTAAGTTCAAATAAATAAATCTTTAATGGATCAACATGAAGAATTGGAAATTTAGGGGTTATTACAAGGTCTTTTTCTAAACCTAATGTGGACCTGGCAATATTTGTTCTCAGTTTTAATTCTGAAATTACTATTGTGTCTTCTTCTTCTTCTTCTTGTCTTAACTTTTTTAGAAATCCTCCCTTCTGTTGTTTATCTTCTGTTTCTTCTTTGTACATTAGTTTAATGGTATCCGCTGCTAAATAAGGTTTTCCAACACTGTCGTATATAAAATAATCTAATTTCAAAATCAAGGTATCCTTTTTAGCAATAGTAGTATCGGATATCCAGAATGCAATTGTATCCTTTGTTGGATTTTCCTCCATTATATACCAGGGCCTGGTTTGTAAAGAGTCTACAAGTGAAATTTTGAGCGGCTCTAACAGGGTTTCGGTAAAATAAAAAGAAATTCTCCTGCCTTTTTCATCTCTGATTTTATCTTCAAGATATTGAACAGGGTTTTCTTCCTCAAACATAAATAGTTCAACTGAATCGAGCTTACTTATAACTTCAGTAGTTGTTACAATTGAATCCTCGGCAATTGTGTCTGTTCTTGTTACTATTTCAACAGCAGGGCTAATTAAAGTATCCAGAAATGCAATTGGTTCGTTGGGTAAATCAAAAATTTTATTGTAATTCGCATCGCTTAAAGCAAAAACTTTATAATTACCAGCCGGCATATTTCTTAAAACAAAGATTCCTTCTTCGTTGCTTTTGCTTAAAAACGAGGGTAATATTGTTTTCGGAACGCTGTCAGCCGTGTTTTTATATAACATTATAAAAGCATCTTTTACAGGGGTCAGGTCAAATGCATTCACTATAGAACCATTTACAAATAATGTGTCTAATTCATCGCCGGTTGAAAAAATGTATTGATAATCGAGATATATATTTCCCTCATTATAATCAGCTATTGCATTATAAAAATTAAAATTCACGGTTGTACTATCAGGTAAATGTTCTTTAAATTTAACGCGCATTGACTTTGGTTTTAGAAGAACTTCCGGTTTTTCATTTATTGGTGGTGACACTAAT
>DAOVJU010000208.1 GCA_030632095.1 Chlorobiota bacterium | reverse complement strand
AATAGTATTTGCTGGTACCACCGGGGATGAATATCCATTTCAGAGTATTTAAGATAATGATATAACGAAAAATTAATTCCAAACGAAGTTGTTGCATCATGAATTTGATAATCCAAGCTATTTAAATCTGAATTAAAGCTTTGAGTTCCTGCCATACCGGCGCTTATACCTTTGAAAGAATTGCCATGGCTAAAATACAAAGGAATTGACATAGATAATGTTATTCTATCCTGGTTCCAGACATAACGCTCGTTGTTTATTGAGTCCGCCCTGTTTCCTGATTCAACCCTTAAACCTAACACGGGGCAAAACCCTTTATAAAGAAAGTCAATATAATATCTTCCGGTTGACTCATTGGGCAAAATCTCATACCCTACGGAGGTAAAAGCTGTACTTAACATATTTTGCGATAATATTGAAATTCCCGGGCTTACATAACCATAATTGGTTAAACTTAAAGCGAAAGGCCCCCAACTATGAAATTTGAATAGATTTGATGCTTTATTGTAAGGTTCAATATTGTATTCTTTATCAGGCATATTGTTAAATTCAAATTTCTTATCTTCTTGTTCTGCAATTAATTCATACAATTTAAGGGAATAATTCTCAACCTTTTCAATTGGCTTCCACTCCTTTTCATTAATCAATGCTTCAAATATGCGGTAACCATTAGTTGAATAATCCGCAAAAATCAGTTTATTGTTTATATAGTCTATGCTATGATCTTTAACACCATATCTTGCTGAACTTACCTGGAATTGCTTTTTTGTCACAGTATCAATGGCATAAATATTTGAAATGCCTGAGTATGATGCATTGTATAAAATGAAATTTTTGTAAAATACAGGCTGCGTAATCTCTGTATTTCGAAATGGCAATAGTATATTAGTCGTTTCTGTTATTAAATCTATTACTGCAAGTGATTTACCATTAATACTATTATATATAACTGCTATCTTTTTATCATTTTGGGACCATACCGGGGTAATCGGGTACAAATTCTTATAATCAGGTAATTTTCTTATAATCTCTCCATTCTGCGCATTTAAAATTACTAAATTAAATGTATTGTCAGTATTTACATTAACCGTTACAATTTTATCATTTGTATTATTTATAGCAGGTGAAAAGTACCTGCTTTTTGAAGTTAACTTTGTTTTTTTATTTGATTGCAGATCATAACTGTATATAATAGAATAAGATCTGTTTTCCCACCTGTGATCATACTCAATTTCGTCCCAGACAATAACATTATTTGAATAAGAAATTGAATTATGATACCTGTTTCCTGGTATTAAGATAGTTTTTTCATTCCCTTGTTTATCTAATCTAACAAACCGGTAAATATCATCAATTCCTTTTCGTTCAGCAAAAATTTCATTTCCATTTAGATAATAGGGAAAATTATAATCCGTGTAATATTTTGTATTGAATGTGGCAAATTCGCTTTTATCGGTAAGTTCTGTTTTGTTATCCTGGTTCTTCCATTTTATAGCCAATTCATTCAAAGTTTGTTTATATAAACCTTCCTTATTTAGTTTACATTGAGCTTTCAAACAGCGGGAAAATGGAGTGAAACGAACAGGATTATTACCAATTAATGTTAATACTTCAGACCAAAGCTGTGGCCCGTATTTAATTCTGTTATACGCAACTACCTGATACCCTAGCTGATAAGGACCTGGGATATAATCTTTAAATGAACCAAATACTGCTTTATCGTATGAATATAATCCTTTTTCGATAACCTGGGCTCTTAATTTCATTTCAAAATCCGGTATCCTGCCTCTTCCGGCATTTGTTAAAGCCGTTTCTGTAACAACTGCATCTCCTTCCAAGAACCAGGTTGATACATGCAAACCAAGTATTAAACCAATTGCTTGCTCACCTATGAACCAGCTAAGTACTTTTGTAAATCCCCGATTCAATTTATCAATCTGAACAACATGCCTGTATTCATGAATTGCTAAATGGCTTAACCAGTCGCCTGGTTCATCTGATTGGGAAGGAGTAGTAAATAATTCGGAACGTTTTGGGGCCCAAATTACCATACCATTTGAAATGGATGTTTGATTATGAAGAATTACAGGTATTTTTTTTGGAAAATGATCAAGGGTTTTTCCTCCGAATCCTGATATATATTCAAGTGTATTAGCCATTTGCTGCCCAAGGGAGTCAATAGTATTTGGAAAGATAACTGTAAAATTCCGTGTTTTAATTTGATTCCAATTCAGTGATGCCGGATCTTGCCCCAAATCATAATATTGAGCATTTACTGTATGAACAATAATGAATAAAAAGAATATTTTCGAATAAATACTTGTTATACTTTTCTTTAAACAACTCATGTAATTATAGCTTCTAATTCAAGTTGCTAATTTCGTACATAAAATCTGATTTATCTCAATTTCCTGCCACATACCGCTACTACCTACTACTTTTTCCCATTTCCCTATACTCTTAATTCTTAATTCCTAATTTCTTCTTAAAATCTTCATCCCATTCATAACATACTGTTATTGAATCGCTTACCGTTGAATATCCTGCAAAAATGCCATAGCCATTTTCTATGTTTGAATATACCTGAACAGGTTCGGTAAATGGATCATTCTGAGCCTCCATATGTGAATTATATGTTGCAGCATATAAATAAAAATCTTCAGAAATGCTATTTACATTAAAATGAAGAACATTAGTATCCAAATCATAAAGCATATATTTTTCAAGATAAATATTGAAGTCAATATTACTTCCATTGAATAATTTATCAGAAAAAATAAATCCATAACCTCCACTCACCCAGCTTTCAATAACAGGATCATTGCTGTTAAAATAAATATTACCTTGTTCATAAGTAATAATTTCCTCATGGTTTACACTATCCCATTCATAGTGTGCTCTTTTGCCTGTAATGCAAAACCAATAATAATTTTCTTCATTTGAAAGGTCATTAAATCCAATATTACACTTTAATCCCTTATATGAATAGAATTCTTCTTCATATATGGTTGTTATTGTATCTATAGTTAAATCACTTATTGAAGCTTCCGGTATAAATGTTTCAGCTGAAGCAGATTGCATTTCAGGCACGTCAACTTTAACTTTATAGGTTTTTCCTTCTGATGAAACAAAAAAGCTGGATTTATAATTTCCACCTGATATATAATTTAACTCTTCAATAAAATTACCATTTTCGTAAATGCTGACTGTTGCATTATCAAGATATTTAACATCTTCCACATCCAGTATATTCAAACTTTTACTAACATTAACCGAAAATAAACTGTCAGTATTTATAAGTCCGTTCAGGACTATTTTTTTATCTTTTTCAGGTATGTTTATATCAATTTCTTTCTCACATCCATTCAAGAGCAATAATCCTGTGAATAAAACGAATATATTATATTTAAATGCAAATAATTTCATGTACATAATGCTTAAAATTTAAAATTCCATCTGAATGAAGGGATTATAGGGAACAAACTGACCTGTTTTAACACTTTTTTGCTGTTACCATATGGATCATACATATCATCCTTATACCCAAAGTATAAATAAAAAGGATTTTGCCTGTTATACACATTATATATTCCAAAACTCCATGATGTTTCGCCCCAACTCTTTTTTTTATGGCGGTTGACACCTATGTCAAGACGATGATAACTGGCCATTCTATAGCCATTCCTGTTATCATAATATTCTAAGGTATTGTTAATATTATAATCATATGAACTTTGATTTATAGAAAACAGAGAAACATATTTTTCTTGTGCAAGCGTTGTTGCATTTCCTGTTCCATATACCCATGTTATTCCAAAATCAGTACGTTCACTTAATTTATAAGCTAGAGCAATGCCTATATCATTCCTCCGGTCATATTTATACGGATACTTTTCACCAAATCCTATATTTTCAAATTGTCTGAAATTCCAGGCTAAAGTATAACCAATCCAACCTTTAAAATCACCAATATCTTTTTGTAATAATAATTCTCCGCCATACGACCATCCTTTACCAATTTCAACCTGTTCTTCCCAATCATCTTTTGCACTGAAAAAACTGGCACCTTCCTTATATTCAATCAAATTATTCATGGTTTTGTAAAAACCTTCTATACTTATTGCTAAAAGGTCATTCATGTTATATGCCCCTCCAACAGCATATTGATGTGCCTGCAAAGGTTTTATTTTATCGGTAACAGGAAGCCATAAATCCGTAGGCATACCAATTGTTGTATTGGTCAGTAAATGTATATTCTGATACATTTGTGTATATGATGCTTTTAAAGACGTTTTTTTATTAACTAAGAACCTGCTTGAAATTCTTGGTTGTAATGAATGGTAATTACTACTTTTCACATCAAAATTAGAATAATGCACTCCAAGGTTAATTTTAAACCTGTTTCCTATTTTAATGTCATCTTCCACATATAATGATAATTCATTTGCATAGATATTTTTATTCCCGAAAGTAGTGTCAGTTTTTTCATTTTCATCATCACTATCATTTTTTAAAACATTAATTCCAGGTTTAAAAGTGTGATAAGTATTATTCAGCCCAAACTTAACCGAATGATCAGGGTTTGGCAAATAATCAAAATCAATTTTTGCCGCTACATCAGTTATCCCTGAATAATACTCAGAACTATGTGCTGTAGACCTTTCAAGATTTGCAGTAGTTATTGTTTCACTGTAATCGGTACCAATTGAAAACCTGTACCTGCTATATGTTAATGTTGTATTACTGAACAGTTTTTTATTAATTATAGAATTCCAGCGCAAAGCAGTTGTTATATTGCCCCACTGGAGAGCAGCATCTTCATCAATTGTATGTTTTTCCCCATCGTACTGATATTCATCTGTATATTTTGTATATGCTTTATCATTTCCCATGTAAGCACTAAGATATATCCTGTTCTTGTCATTGATTTTATGATTGATTTTAGCATTAAGGTCATAGAAATAATAACCTGCAGTAACATTGTCATCAAACAATTTGATTATGGGCCTGGCCAATAAATCGATATATGTCCTTCTTCCTGATATTATAAATGAAGTGTTTTCATTTCTAACAGGCCCTTCTAAGGTTAATTTTGATGATATCAATCCAATTGATCCTTCTCCTTTAATTTTCTTATTATTTCCTTCTTTCATCCGAATATCTACCACTGACGAAAGCCTCCCGCCATATCGTGCAGGAAACCCACCTTTTAATAATGTAACGGAATTTATTGCATCGGCATTAAAAACCGAGAAAAACCCGAATAAATGATTCACGTTATAAACCGGAACTCCATCGAGTAAAAATAAATTTTGATCAGGGCCTCCTCCTCTTACGTAAATTCCACTGGTACCTTCATTTCCTGATTGCACTCCAGGCATTAACTGAATGGTTTTCAAAATATCAACTTCGCCAAGTAAAACAGGCAATGCTTTGGCCGTAATTACCGGAACCTGAATAGCGCTCATTTGTGAGCTTTCTATTATGCTCCTGACAGAATTTCCTGTTACTGTTACTTCTCTTAATTCAATTGTTGACAGAATACTAATATTAATTGCAGTATCCCGGTTTAAAACAATATCTTTCTGATATTTCCCGTATCCAACATAAGACACAGTTAATTTTATCTTACCCCCGGGTAAAGTAAGGCTGTAAAATCCGTAAAAATTCGTTATTGTTCCCCTGTAAGTAGATTCATCATAAATATTTGCCCCGATCAGCTTTTCGCCTGATGATGCATCTTCAATAATACCACTGATTGTATATGATTGTGAATATCCAAGTATTGAAAGGAGAATAAAACACAGAAATGAAGTGATTTGTCTCATGTAATTATTTAAACAGATCAAAAAAAGCCAGAATTATATAAATGAACTATGTAGTAACCTGAGTTCGATATAAAATTATTATACAGCTTTTCGAGGTTTTTCAGAGGCAACACAGATTTTTGCAGAACTAACGGGTTAATTCAAGAAAATATGGGGAAGCATATGGAAAACCTCGGAATGCCCAAAGGGAAACCAAATAGAGGGCAACCTTCTTAGAATAAAATGTTTTAAAATAACTCGTTATTCTTTCAAATTTTATTCTCAAAATCTCACCCTCTCTTTGGTTTCTGTAAATTTAATTTTATATCGAACTCAGGTTAGTAATTAAATTATTTCTTAGAACAATTAAAATGACTGTAGTATTTAATTAATGGTTGCATAGCTATGAAATAAAATGCTTGCGTATTGCTTCCACAAAATCTTCGGGAGGTTTTCTTGGTCGTCTGGTTTTATCATCTACAAAAACTAATGTAGCATCACCAATATTTACCAATTCATCTTGCTCATTAAAAATTTCATAATAAAACTTGATTCTAATTCCCGGTAACTCTTTAATGCTTGTCTTTATGGTTAATAAATCGTCGTAAAAACTAGGTTT
>DAOVJU010000378.1 GCA_030632095.1 Chlorobiota bacterium | reverse complement strand
AGCAAGCCAGGTTCAAGGAAAAACGCATAAAATTTCTTGAAGCGCAACTTGCTAGTTTAAAAGATGTTGCGTAATCTATGTATAAGGTAGATAGCGGACTTTATGGACAAACACTAATTAGGCTAGAAATTTGCTAATATTTGCTTCAATCCTGTTCAAAACATCTGATGAATCAGCTTTCTCAAAATTTTCACCGGTAATGTTTTCATATAGCTCAATATATCTGTTACTTACCAGGTTAACAAAATCATCATGCATTTCAGGTAATTGTTGTCCTTCTTCTCCCTGAAAACCATTATCCATTAACCATTCACGAACAAATTCTTTTGATAGTTGCTTTTGTGATTCGCCTTTTTCCTGTCTTTCTTCGTATTCATCCAAATAAAAATAACGCGAAGAATCCGGTGTATGTATTTCGTCAATTAAATAAATTTTACCGTCTTTTTTGCCAAACTCGTATTTAGTATCTACTAATATTAAACCATGTTTTGCTGCTATTTCTGTACCACGTTTATAAAGTTCCATCGAATATTTTTCCAGCAACTCATAATCATCGGCAGAAACTAAACCTTGCTTAATTATTTCTTCTTTCGAAATATTTTCATCATGGCCAACTTCAGCTTTCGTGGTTGGAGTTAGAATAGGTTCGGGAAAACGTTGATGTTCAACTAAACCTTCCGGTAGCGGGACACCACAAATATCACGGCCACCATTTTTATATAATCTCCATGAACTTCCGGTTAAATATCCTCTCACAATCATTTCCACAGGAAATGGCTCACATTTATGACCAACAGTTACCATCGGATCAGGAGTAGAGATTTTCCAGTTAGGAACAATATCAGCAGTTTCATCCAGAAACTTTGATGCAATTTGATTAAGAACTTGTCCTTTAAACGGAATACCTTTTGGTAATACAACATCAAATGCAGAAATCCTGTCAGATACAACCATTATCAGGAATTCATCATTAATATTATAAACATCACGTACTTTTCCGTGATAAACACTTTTTTGTTGTGAAAAATTAAAATCGGTTCTTGTAATTGCTTTATTCATTTTTTTATTATTTGTTTGTTATATTTAATAAGTTAAGAATTCATTCTTTTAGCCTTTTAGGCTTCTTTAGGGCGATGCTCTTTATTTCTTGGGACGCTATCCCAAGTTATGATCTTTAAGCCTTTCAGGCTTATGATGTTACTTTGTAATAGATTATTGCAATTAATTAAGTTTACTATTTCAGGCTGAAAGCCTGACACATCATAACTTGGGGCATCGTCCCAAGATATGGCAAACCTGCCATACATCAGCCTGAAGGGCTGAAACACATCAACTCCAAAAATACCTTTCATCATACTCTATTACATCGTATTCTTTTATAAATTCTTCTATTTCTTCTTTGTATTTTTTAAATTTGTGATGTTGCTTCTGGTTGAGAATATACTTTTTTACGACTTCTACTTTTGAACTGCTAACTGAAAAGGCTCCATATCCTATCTGCCATGTAAAGCCGTTCACACCTTGTTCTTTCAACCACTTAGAGCTTTGCTTTTTTACATCTTCTACTACTTTGGCCAAAGCATAATTTTTTGATAAACGAAATAGAATATGAACATGGTCGGGTACTGAATTGATCTTTAAAGCGGGACTTTCTTTGTTTTTTAAGATGCCTGCCATATAGGAATGTAATTTTGGTTCAATATATTCGGTAATAAAAGGGTATCTTTCTTTTGTTCCGAATGTAAGATGTACGTATAGTTGAGATAATGATTGTCCCATAATTATTATTATTTATTCTATCAACCTTTCATAGAGTGATGCTCTTTGTTCTTTTGGTCACTAAGCCTTTCAGGCTTGTAATACTACGTTTGTAATAACTTTCCATAATTTATTAAGCTCTTTAATCAGGCTGAAAGCCTTTTACATAATAACTTGGGGTATCCCCCAAGATATGATATACTTGCCATACATCAACCTGAAGGGCTGAAACTTATCAACTATTGATTTTTTCATTTGAGTTTCCACCGTTATCTTCATTGTGACCTTTATCTTCACCCTTTTCATATGCATGTACAATATCTTTTACCAGTTTATGGCGGACAATATCTTCAGTGCCAAAATAAACAAATGAAATTTCTTCTATATTTCCTAAAAAACGTATTGCTTGTAATAATCCGGAATTTTTTTTCCGGGGTAAATCAATCTGTGTGATATCACCTGTAACAATAAATTTTGAATTTTCTCCCATCCTGGTAAGAAACATTTTCAACTGGTTTTCAGTAGCATTTTGTGCTTCATCCAGGATAACAAATGCATTTTCAAGTGTTCTTCCACGCATGAATGCAACGGGGGCAATTTCAATAATTCCATCTTCCATTAAATCTTCTAATTTTTTTGATGGGATCATATCAAAAAGCGCATCATAAAGCGGTTGTAAATAAGGATCAACTTTTTCTTTTAAATCACCAGGAAGAAAACCAAGATTTTCGCCTGCTTCAACTGCAGGGCGGCTTAAAACAATACGTTTTACTTCTTTATTTCGCCAGGCTTTTACTGCCAAAGCAATAGATACATATGTTTTTCCGGTACCGGCAGGCCCTATTGCAAAAATAAGGTCATTATTATAAAACTCTTCAACTAATTTACGCTGATTTATAGTTCTGGGTTTAATGGCTTTGCCAAAATTTCCATATAATAATAAATCACTATCCTTGTTTTGAATATCTAACTCTTCAAAGCGGTTATCCAATATTTTTTCTGTTTCATCACGGCTAAGTTTATTGTATTTTTCAATATGTTCAATGAATTGAGTGATTTTTGAGTTAAATATTTCTACTTCGTTAAAATCACCATTTACCTTTATCATATTGCCACGTGCAACAATTTTTAGCTTAGGAAACCTGGTTTTTAAGTATTTGAAATTTCTATCGTTTAATCCATAAAGCGTTAAGGGATCTATGGTATCTAAATTTATCAGCTTCTCAATCATATATGAATTAATCAGGTTAAGAGCAAAAATCTAAAATTTTATTATAAGATTTTACTTTATAATTTATTGCGAAATTAATAAATATTACTTATTTAATTTATTCTTTATTAATCACTAATTGAAAATTACAATGTTAAAGAATATTGTTACTTTTGAAAATTGTTGATGTGCAAATAAATATTCATATCTATATGATATAAAATATTGATATACAGAGTAATATTAAATTATTAAGTTAGGAAATATAAATGCCAATAATTACACTGATAACGGATTGGAAGAATAACGATTATTACATTGGTGCATTAAAGGGTAAATTGTATGATAAATGTCCTGATATTAATATTGTTGATATATCGCATAATGTAGCAAGTTTTAACTCAGCACAGGCAGCATTTATTTTAAAAAACAGTTATAAGAACTTCCCAACGAAAACGGTTCATCTTATAGGAGTTAATTGTGAGGAATCAGAGGAATCCCCTTTTATTATAATAGAGGCTGAAGGCCAGTATTTCATTGGACTTGATAATGGTATGTTTGGTCTGGTATTTAAAGAAGAACCAACGAAAATAATACAAATTGATACTAAAAAATACAAGGTAAATTCATTTCCTGAGCTAACAATTCTATCTGATATTTCATGTAAAATAGCATCAGGTGCACAACCTGATCAGTTTGGAAAAACCAAACAAGAAATTAACAGACAGATTCCACTTCGGCCAACCATTGATCCGGGAGTAATCATGGGAAGTGTTATTTATATTGATTCATATTTAAATGTAATTACCAATATATCTAAGGAGCTTTTTGAAAAAGAATGTAATGGAAGAAAATTTGCAATTTACGTTGATTCAAATCATTACGAAATAAATATGATCAACCAGAAATATAACGAGACACAAATGGGGGAGTTATTAGCTATTTTTAATTCTGCCGGTTTACTTGAAATAGCAATAAATAAAGGGCAAATTAGTACATTATTGAATTTAAAAATTAACTCACATATTAGAATAAAATTTCATGATAATAAGAATTGAGATACAACAAATAACTCACAAAACCCAACTCCCAACTCCCAACACATCAACACATCAACACATCAACTTATTAACTCATCAACTAACAAGCATGTCAGACTATAAAGAAAGCCTTCCTGAATTTGAAAAATTATTGAAAATAATGGATGATTTAAGAGAAGGATGTCCCTGGGATAGGGAACAAACCAATGAAAGCTTACGAATTCTTACCATTGAAGAAACATATGAGCTTGCCGATGCAATATTAAATGCTGATAACCATGAAATAAAAAATGAGTTAGGCGATTTGCTTTTGCATATTGTATTTT
>DAOVJU010000234.1 GCA_030632095.1 Chlorobiota bacterium | reverse complement strand
TTATGCAAACAATTACAAGTATCTTCATTGCCAATTGCAAACAGGATAAATAAGAAAACTGAGAAAATAATCAGGGTGAATATAATGGTGAGCTTAACTATTCTTCGATAAAAATTAAAGATACACAACACTCCCAGCAAAAACTCAAAACTAATAATAAGTCTTGCAAGTAAGGTAGCTAAATTAAAACTAAACAGGTTTAAACTATAAATATAAATTTCGAAGGTATCTACGGAAAGTTGTTTGAGAATGGCAGAAATGATAAATATTGATCCGATTAAAATGGACAATATTCGACTAAATAAGCTGCTTCTTACAAAATTCATATCAGGTAAAATTTCATTGACAAATGTATCAAATTACCTGAAAAATTTTTGGTGAGCCTCTTAAAAAATCTTTTTATAAATTTGACAATATGGAGTGGACTCATTTTTAGAATAATAATCCTGGTGATAATCTTCAGCTAAATAATATTCTGTTGCTTTTGTAAGTTGGGTTACAACATCATAGCCCATATTCCTAAGCAGTTCTGTCAACTTTTGTGATATTTCTTTTTGTTCTTCACTGGTATAAAAAATTTCTGTTCTGTATTGTTCTCCAACATCCGGCCCCTGACGGTTAACTTGTGTGAAATCATGAATTTCGAAAAACAGTTTTGCCAATTTCTCATAGCTAACTTTTTGGGGATCATAAACCACTTCTACAACTTCTGCGTGTCCGGTAGTTTTGTTACACACTTCCCGATAAGACGGATTTTTTACATGTCCGCCTGTGAAGCCAACACTGGTTGATCTTACACCATCTACTTTTTTAAATTGATATTCAGTTCCCCGGAAACAACCTCCGGCAAAATAAACTATTTCAGTCATAATTCACTGAATTTAAATTTTTTAGTATTAAAACCTGTAGTTCAAGCCAGTTCCTATTATATGTGAAGATTTCAGATTATTTACATTTAATTCTTTATCGAACCTATAGAATAATTCCAATTTTGTGTTTTTGAAAATTGGGTACCTGGCTCCTGCAGTAAACCTGTATTTATTGAATTCAGGATCTTTATTTTTTTCGTAAGCTCTGAATATTTCAGTGGCTAAATATGGCAACAGTTTATTATTTTTTATATCATACCTAACTGATAACTTGTTTCTCAGATTGTAAATTGATTCACCTGAAGTTTCCTCGTTTAACCACAAATTTTCATCTTTGTCTTGAAAACTAAGCCGGTAGCTTAGCCTGAACCACTTAATTTTATGATTGTAAGTGATTTCCCCTCTTATCCTTTTCTGAAATTCATGGCTCCCGTCATTTTTTGTATTTCGATAAAACCGATATTCTACACCCAGATCAAAATGCTTATTTATTTTATATTCAATACTTAATTCAGTAAATAATACATCTAATTGACTTGCATTTTTATAAAATCGAAATTCCTCTTCAAGGTTAAGATCAATTTTTTTGCAGATTTTCTTTGTTAAAGAGAAACTGTTCCAAAGTTCAAAATCACGAGCCACACTTGTTTCCTGGCTATAAATTCCTGTATTTAGTAATAAACCCAGTACAATCAGAATTTTATATTTCAGAACTTTAAAAAACATTTATTTTCATTAAGTTTTTTGTACTGTATGTCATTGTAATCATAAAATACCATGGTGTTAGGTTTCTCGCAATAATATGTTTACTTAACATTATATTCAGAACTCACTAAATTACCTAATTTTTTATTGATTAAATTGAATCCCGAGACTTCAGGATAATTATTTAGTTAGAATTCTTATTCAATAATAATTTCTTCGTTTAATTTTTCTGCAACAACATCAAAGAACTGCATAAGTTCTGAGTATTCACTTACCTCAAATAATGAATAAGATATCCTTAACATAGTTTTAAGTATTAATTCACTTTCGTTTTCCTGTATGCTGAATTGAAAAATGCATTTTTGCCCATTAGTTACAACTAATGATTCTTCCGGTATTTTTTTAAACTTTATACTATCACTTTTTCTAATAGTAATTGTGTAATTCTCAGTAAAAGGATACCTGAAATCTATAATATTTTGCCTGTAATATGCATAGAAAGGATTTGATTTAAATTTGCTATTAAATATTTCATTCAATTGTATAATATCTTTGTCAGAACTGCTTTTCTGTAAATCTAAATTCCCTTCCAGTATTATTTTATCTTCATGTTTTTGGATGATGTTCGTGGAATCAATATTAATTGTGAAATATGCTTCTTTTCTATCCAACGAATTATAATTCAACGCATTATAGCCAGTTAATTTCAAATTGTATGTACATTTATTTTTTTCGATATCAATTGAAATATTCCAATTTGAAACAGAATTTATTTTATTCGATATTATTACCCATTTGGGATTTTTGTTTCTTACAAGCCAGCCAACTGAATTATAGTTTTCACTATTTATTATATTATAAGGGTATTTTGAATTGGTTGCATCAAGAAAATATATTTCCTCACCAAGTTTTACCCTGCAAATAACATGATTAAACTGATTTAAAGAATGGAAAGCAGTATCAGTACTACCATTATTCTTTGTACTTAAAATTACCGGTTCAGCATCTAATTCGGCTTTTTTTAACAAGTATGTTAAAAGTAAATTTATCTCGGCGCTGGTTCCTTGTTTAGTGTCAAGTGCATTTTTAAAAGTTAAATCATTAAAAATAGCATCTTTTTTCCCCAGGAATTTCTTTACTTTATAATTAATAATTTCACGGCCCGAATTCAAATTACCGTTTAACAGGTAAGTATATGTTCTATTCCAGTTAATATTATCCCTGGTATAATTATAAATTTTTATCATCTTATCTATGGGGCTAGCATCAGTTACACTAAGGCTATCCAAAATATCCTGATAATTCCAATTACGAATAAGTGGCATACCAAATTCCAGGCTTTTTATTAGCATATCATTTAATTCGGTCCATGATGAAAGTGAATAAATTGTAAATCCTGATGGATACCTTATATTTCTCCTTGCTACCCAACTTAGAGCATGGTAATTTGGATCTAATGTTGATACAAGCCGGTATGTTAATTCTTTCCAATCATAGTCCGGGTCGCTTGTATTAAAGGTATTTTTCCTGGATAGATGAGATAACTTCATCAATATTTTTGACTGATTATTGTAATATGATGTTGAATAAGGTTCAATTGATTTTGATGGGATATTTCTGAAATGAAATTCATAATTCGTATTATTGAAAACCACTGATTTCCTTACTTCATAAGCTTTTATATTTGCTGAAGGTTGATAATCCAAAGGCATTCTGCTGGCACTTCTTAAACCCTGCCAGCTTATATTTCGATTACTGTAATAACTTGTATCGAAAGTCAAATAAGTGGGATTTGCAATTTTCATGAAATATGAAAAATTCTGTGGTATTTCAGCTCTAAATATGCTTTTTAATACAGGAAGATCAGACTGATAATCCCAATCTTCAGGATCTTCGAGATTAAGTGTAGCAATTCTGTATTTATATTCAATAATGCTTCCTGTTTTAAGGCCTGGAAAATCCAAAACCAAAACTCTGTTGTATTTATCCTTTTCCTCAATTATTATGTCTTTTCGTTTAAGTTTATATTTTGAATAATCAGCGCCATTGGTTTGATTGAACATCTGGGCCTTATAAGTTATTACAATTTCGCCATTCAGTTCCTTACTAAAATCATAATAAGGAATTTCTACCCGTCCATATTTAATCCCTTTTTCAGATAATATTTTCATTCGTACATGACGTTCCTGAAATATAAAAAGGTTCTCTCCTGAAGAATTTGTATTAAAAGACATTGATCCGGTTTCAAACAAGATAATTGCCGGGGCATCAGTTTCAAATTCACATTGTTTTAATTGAATTTCATTATCAGACATTATCCCCCATTTTGAAACCTGAGAACTTAAATTATTAACTATTAATAATATTAGTATAAAAAATAAAAAATGTCTTTTCATCTGTAAATAATTTAATTTCATTTAAGGTTAAAATGCTTTATTTCAAAGACTATGCCATTTATTTTTCTTTCAACTTCTTAAACTCAGCGTAGTTTTTACTACGCTGAACATTTCCTGTAGCATTTGCTACTGATAATTTAACCATCTATCCTGTCAATTTTCATTATTTTATCCAATCCAGCATAATTTCTTGCACTACTGTATAAATATTTTCCGATTGGCATAAAATAATTTTGGTATTTAAATGTAGTAAATACTACAAAAATAGAAAAGCGTAGAAAATTCTACGCTTAGTCCCTAAATTTTTGCATTCTATGCTCAATTGAGACTAGGGACAACAAGGCATAAAAATAAACTTAAATGAACTATGAATTTAAGTTTATGCACAAACAAAAAAGAAAATCGTGAAAGAATCTTGTTTTTATTTTCGCCTTTTAATTCCGTATATTTGCAGATACACAGTATTATTAGATTCAAATAAGGATTATATTGGTTCATTTATTTTCTGTTATTGATTTGGTAATCCGTGATTACAAAACACAACAAGCTTATTCTTCTTGAAACTAAATTATTATGAACTTACAATATATTTCCGACAGTAAAGGGCAGACTACAGGCGTATTCATCCCCATTAAAGAATGGAACGAACTTAAAAACAAATATAAAGGTATTGAACAGGAAGAAGCAGATATTCCCGGCTGGCATATGGATTTGGTAAGAAAACGCCTTGAAGATTATAAAAACAATCCCGGCCAGGCTTTGGATTTTGACTCTACTATGGATGATATTGAAAAAGAACTATAATGTATAAATCCTTTATCTTACCTCTTGCCAAAGCAGATATAAGGGAAGCTGCCCTTTGGTACAATGAAAAACAAAAAGGGCTTGGCAAAAGATTTATTACAGAAGTTCGCGAGAAAGTTCATTTTATTAAACAAAACCCAAAAGCTTCTAATGTACGGTATAATGGTGTAAGGACTACCGTTTTAAATGTTTTCCCGTTTATGATCCATTATACCATAGATAAAAATAATAAAACCATAATCGTTTCTGCTGTATTTCATACAAGCCGTAACCCTGTTGTTTGGAAAGAAAGATAAAAATCCTTCCATCTCTAAAAGGGCTTTTACTTTAACTTTTGATTTATGTTACAAATTCCCAAGACACAAGTCATGCCATTACACTATCCTTTGCTGGAAGACTTGCGCCAGTTGGGGCCCGCTTCATTATTGAATTTATATTTCCTACTCATGCAGGCAAGTTATAAAATAATATTATTTGTATGAAAGGCACGAGTGAAAAACACTCGCGCCATATGGGTATTTATATTTAATCTTTCTCTCTATTATTACAATAAGCATATCTACACACTACATACTTTTTTCCAATAAAATTAGCTTTATATTTTTCATACATAAATTTTAGTTTAAAGTTAGATTCCAATTCGTTACAAATTGTAAAAAATTCTTCAAACTTTAAATTTTTATTCCATCTTATATGTGCACTATGTACTTCTCCGATAGAATCTATTTTTAAAGTAAAAACTATCTTTAATTCTTCATTGGGATTTTCGTAAAACTCTTTTAGAATCAAACTATCCAAAGCCAAATCAAGAGAAACCTTATCAGGAATATTATATGATGGAGTTTGAGCATTAATGTAAGTTTGCCAAATGGTCATCAAAATTACAATCAATATTAAATTTAAGTTCTTTTTATAACTCATAATATGCTCTTTATTCTGAATAATAATCTCCATTAGGTAACCTGGGACCTGCAAGATTGTTTTCATTTGCATATGCCTCTCTTACTACTTTTTTTAAAGCTATTGCCCCAACACCTGAGTTTTCCTGCACATAAGTTCCAGGAGCATTTGCTCCATCAACAGTTTCTCTATTATTGTAAAACCCTATTCTTGCATAAACTGCTTTATTAAAATCCTTATCAAAGGATTCTGTCAAAACACTTTCATTGAAAATTAAATCATCATCTACGTACTCAAAACCAATACCTT
>DAOVJU010000075.1 GCA_030632095.1 Chlorobiota bacterium | reverse complement strand
TTTTCTTGAATTAACCCGTTAGTTCTGCAAAAATCTGTGTTGCCTCTGAAAAACCTCGAAAAGCTGTATAATAATTTTATATCGAACTCAGGTTATTAGTGTTTGGTGAGAATTCCTAAGTATAAGTTCTATTTTTGAATCAAATAATATTGAAAAAGATGAAACTCCTCTTCGCAACAAATAATCAACACAAAGCACAAGAAATTCAGGATATTCTGAACAAAGATTATGAAATAATAAGTTTGAATGATATAGGATTTTATGATGAAATTCCGGAAACTAAGCAAACTCTGGAAGAAAATGCTTCTGAGAAAGCAAGGTTCATTTATAATAAATTTCATATAGATTGTTTTGCCGATGATACAGGCCTTGAGGTAGAAGTATTAAGTAACAGGCCGGGCGTACATTCAGCACGTTATGCCGGGCCTCAAAAAAATTCTGATGATAATATAATTAAATTGCTTTATGAATTGAAATACGAATCGAATAGAAAAGCCCGGTTCAGAACAATTATATCTTTAATAATGGATGAAGAAGAATATTTATTTGAAGGTGTTGTTGAAGGCAGCATTATTGATCATAAACGCGGAAATTCGGGATTCGGGTACGATCCTGTATTTATACCGAAAGGATATAATAAAACTTTTGCTGAAATGTCACTTGAAGAAAAAAACATGATAAGCCACAGAGCAAATGCCATTAAAAAACTTGTTGCTTTTTTACGAAAGAAAAATTATTCTTAGTGAAACTTTGTGCCTGCTTTGTGTAACTCTGTGGTATAGCTATTTATTCACAAAATAGTTAATTTTTAAGGTGTTCATGATTGCTTCGCAGTTCGCAAAGAACCACAAAGAAGACACAAAGTTCCGCAAAGTAGTTTGTTTGCCGTCATAATTTATATTAGCATATTTATTTTTAAAGTATTGATATTTATTGAATTTTATATTTTTTATAAAAATAATAACCCTTTAGAAAATCGCTGATTTTTTCGGGAAATACCATAAAATAAACAATTTGTGAGTAAGCATGTTTCATATCGGTATACTAAAAGTATTAAAAAACAGTTTATACTCAATAAATAATTATTCTTATAATGCAGATGAAAAAAACACTGGTTTTATTAATAGCGCATGTTGTTATGTTTAACATTTATGGTCAAATCCAGGTTGGACATTGGCGGGAACACTTGCCATATGCAAGTGTCAAATGCATAGCTGCATCAGAAGATAAGATATATTGTTCTACAGAATTAGGGCTTTTTTCATATGATAAAACAGAAGGGTCAATAGAAAAAATAAATACAATTACCGGGCTTTCCGACATTGAAATATCAGCTATAAATTATAACAATTCCACCGAAACTTTAGTTGTTGGCTACAGCAATGGTAACATCGATTTATTAAAAAACCGCGAAATACTTAATGTTTCTGATATTAAAAGAAAGCAAATAATAGGTAGCAAGGCAATTAATCATATTTTTCCAATGGATAATGTTGCTTATCTTTCATGTGGATTTGGAATAGTTTTATTAGACACTGAGAATGGCAATATCACTGATACATATTTAATTGGAGAAAATGCTACATATCTCAATATTAACGAAATTACATACAATAGTGAAGTGAATTTCCTGTTTGCTGCAACAGATATGGGCGTGTATTCAGCTGATTACAGCAATCCTAATCTTATTGATTTTCAAAACTGGACACATGACACTTTAATCCCCAATAATTCACAGAAATTTGAATCTATTACAAGCTATCAGGGTAAAATTTACACTTGTTATTCAGGAAATATCTATAATACCGACACTGTTTATGTTTACGATGGAACAGGCTGGAATTATTTTGATAGTACTATAAATAATGTAAATACCCTATTAACAATTGACGAATACCTGATAGTTGTAAGAAGATATAGTGTTGATTTCATGAATTCTTCAGGTGATTTATTACACAGGATTTATGATTATGGATTTGCTTCTGTCAGCCCAAATTATATAGTTCTTGAACCAAATGTAGCATGGATTGCAGATAAAAATTTTGGTTTGGTCCGCACACCTAATTATACCGATTATACAAATTATTTCCCCAATGGGCCAGCTAACAATACTGCTTTTGATATGGTGTCGTGTGAAGATAACTTATGGGCTGTAGCCGGTGGAAAAGAAGAAACCGGGGTAAATCTTTATAATCAGGCAACTTGTTATTCATTTATAAGAAACGAATGGAATTCATATTCTAATACCAATGTCCCTGAAATAGGACATTTGCGGGATTATGTTTTAGTTGCAGTTCACCCCTTTAATCCGAAAAGGGTATTTGTTCATTCATGGGGGCAGGGAATATCAGAATTTCTTGATGGGCAATTTATTATTACGCATAACGATACCAACACAAATGGTGCATTACAAAATATTCAGGGATATGCACAAAGCCTGTATGTAAGAATTGGAGGGATGGCTTTTGATAATGATGCAAATTTATGGGCTACCAACGTGGGGGTTACAAACTCAATTATAGTTTTAAAACAAGATGGTGAATGGACTAGTTTAAATTATCCTGTAATAAGTAATAGTGATAGGATTACTGAAATCATAGAAACACAAAGTAAAAACAAATGGGTATTACTCCCGCGTGCAGGAATATTTGTTTTCAATGATAACAACACGATTGATGATGTTAGTGATGATACTTATAAAAAATTTGATGTGGCAGATGAAGATGGCAACATTATATCAAATGAAGTTTATTCCATTGCAGAAGATCATGATGGTGTAATATGGGTAGGAACCAACGAGGGAGTTGTCGCTTATTACAATCCTCAAAACGTTTTTAGTGGTGAATATTTCTATGCACAACGAATTATTGTTGAGATGGAAGAAGGTAATGCACAATATTTACTTGGAAAAGAAATTGTTACTTCAATCGCAATTGATGGAGCTAACAGGAAATGGTTTGGAACGAATAACGGAGTTTTTTTAATGTCAGAAAACGTTGACCAGGAAATATATGCTTTTACATCATCTAATAGCCCATTATTTTCAGATAAAATTTCGACAATTGCAATAAATTCAAAATCAGGGGAAGTATTTTTTGGAACAGAGAAAGGTATTATTTCATTCAGAAGTGATGCAAACCAGGGAAACCAAATAATGAGCCAGCTATATGTTTTCCCTAATCCTGTGAAACACGATTATAACGGATTTGTTACAATTACCGGATTAGTTAAAGAAACAAATGTTAAAATTACCGATATTACTGGCAATTTGGTCTGGGAAACCGAAAGCAACGGGGGAGAAGCAGTCTGGGATGGCAAAAACTTTAACGGGCAAAAACCACAGACCGGGGTTTATCTTGTATTGTGTACTAACAGCGATGGCTCACAAACAGCAATTACAAAATTTTTAATTGTTAACTAGCAATTAGTCAAGCCTAAAACTTTCTAACGTTATTTTGAACCTTTAGCTCAACGAAATTAATCTGTCTTTGACAGACGTAGTCTATCTAACTCCGACAACACTTAGTTAGTCTTCGATAGACGAAGTCTGTGGCTTATTTATTTTCATATAATTGTAATAATCTGTGAATCTGTGGCTTGTTTATTTTCACATAACTGTAATTATCTATAAATTTAAATTCTCAGTATTAAATACTAATTGTCATGCTTCACAAAACTAGAGGAATCGTATTACACCATTTTAAATACTCAAATTCTAGTATCATAGCTCATGTATATACCGAAAAATTTGGACGGCAATCCTATATTTTCAGTGGTATAAGAAATAAAAGGGCTAAAGGAAAAATAAATTACCTTCAGCCACTTTATTTACTTGAGCTTGAAGTGTATTATAAACAAAAAAGTAACATCCAGAGAATTAGTGAATTTCGTCCTGCGTATAATTTTCATACAATACCATATTCAATAATTAAACAAACAGAACTTCTCTTTCTGGCAGAAATATTATACAGATGCCTAAAAGAAGAAGAGGCAAATGCTGATCTTTTTGAATTTATTTTTAGCAGTATTCAGTATTTTGATACTCTTGAAAACGGTGAAGCTGATTTTCACCTGCTTTTTTTAATGCAGCTAACAAAATATTTAGGTTTTTTCCCTTCAAAAAATTATAATGAAAATAATAAATATTTTGACCTGAAAGAAGGAATATATTTTAACCGGCCATCTGGCAATAACGAACGATTGGATGAAAGGACAAGCCGGTTGATATATTTATTGAGCAATACAAATTTTAAAGAACTAGGCCAATTTAAAATAACAGCTAAAGAAAGAATGCAGGTTTTAGAAACAATAATAAATTATTTTCAACATCATATAATAGCTGTAAAGTCAATAAAATCACTTGATGTATTAAAAGCTGTTTTTGAGGAATAACTCAGGTTGAAAATATTTCAATACTCTCTTTGCTAATCTCCTTAATAAAGTCATCCCCATCATTATAGTATTTTGTTGGATAAGGATGTGTCTCTATAATTGGATATTTTATGTTTATTTTAGAATATAGTTTTAAGTTATCAAAGATATTATCCCCAAATTGATTAGAGATAAGTAATAAATCTATATCTGACCATTTATGTGTCAAGCCTTTAACAGCAGAACCAAATAATAATACCTTATGAAAAGTCAATCCATTTAATTGATAATCATTTACAAAGGATTTAGCTGTTTCTATTGCAGTTTCTCTAGTAACCATAGTCTTAATTGATTTTTTCCTTTAAATAAGGTGTCTACAGCAGTCCAATCATCATTAGCCTGCTCAATCCAGAAATTAATATAATCCTGCTTTGTCATCATAATATCAAAGGTAATGCTTTTTATCTGTTTCGAAATAAATGCAGGAGGGATTTACTTGCTTCCACATAACAATTCTTATTTTTGATGCTGCTTCGGATTTGCAATCCGAAGTTTTAATATTTATGTATTTGTAATGCATTTATGATTCTTCCGCCTTATTACCAACAAGTGGTTTTAATTTCACTTTATCCTTCTCCTCAAAAACAAATTCACAACAAAAACCCCAATTGCAACAATTAAAAATGCAGTTTCAATAGAATATACAGTAGCCATATAACCAAAACCAGGAGCAAGAATAATCACAAATAATGATTTTAACTGGCTGTCAATGGATAAAACCGTTGCCCTTTCTTTTTTGTTCATAATATCTCCGGCAACATCAACCAGTAAAGGCCTTCTGGAATTCTTAACAAGATAAAGGATCAGGTATAATATTATAATAAGGAATAAAAGCTCAAATTTCAGGCTTATAAAAACCAGCAAAAGGATCAAACCCATAAGGTCAAAAAACAAATTCATCAAAACTTTCGAATTTGCCAGTTTATTCAACCGGTATACATTTCTTGAAGCAAAAGAACTGAAAATGTAAAACAATCCATATATAAAACCGAGAATAATTTTTTTATTTAAATCTTCATCAAATTTTAAAAATACAATACCTAAGCTGGTTATTACTAATATTATAATAGGTTGAATATAGTCCTTTATTGTTTTAAAAATCCCGTCAAATAAAGATGAACTTGTAAGGACACTTAAAAGTTTTGGTGTTTTTACTATACTTTTTAGTTGTTGATAACTGATCTTGAAGAACCTGGATAAACTGACTGATGATTCTGTTTTTTCATTTAAATTATTCGGATATGAAAGAATAAGAAAGAAATTAGCAATATATGGTATCGTGGTTAAAAGAAATACCCAGCTTAAATCCTTAAAATAAATCACAAGAATTATTGATGCAAAAGCTGAAATTGCAGATCCTATCATCGAATAGGAGCGTGTTCTTCCATAAACAAATGTTTTTTCAGAAAACCAGTCATTTTGTTCCAAATAAGAATAAATCATAGCTTTATGGGTTCCTGAACGGAAAGCATCTCCAAATCCATAAAAAATCATTGCAAGAATTAAAATCAAAAAACTACTTCCTGAAAAGAACAGGATAAAAGAAATTATATAGAAAATAAAACAGATTACCAACTCTGTTTTTTTACCATAATGATCCGCAAATATTCCCGAAGGAATTTCAAATACATAAGTGATAACTTCTCTTATTGAAATTAATAATCCTATTTGAAAAAGGTTAAAATCAAGGCTTAATAAGTAAACATATAAATAAGGCTCAAAGAATTGCAGGTTTTTTAACAATCCGTAATAACCAAATTTTTTGATCTGGAAATCCTTCTTTATATTTTGATGCAGGGAATCCATTTGTTTTCTTGAATTTCCTAATATACTAACAATATTGATAGCCGTAGATTCACAGAGAGTGATATTTTTCCTCCATGCTGGTGTTAGTATCAATAAGGATATTGTGTATTACAAATTTCACTAAAAAAGAATAAATATTAAGTTTTAACCTCAAAATTTGTGAATCTGTAGCTCACTTATTTTAACCTAATTGTAATGATCTGTTAATCTGTGGCTATTATTTTAATCTCAAAATTTGCATTTTAAAATATTTTTAATATATCTTTGTGTAAAAAATGAATAGCAGTCATAATATAAACAAAAGTTAAAAATATTTATATGGGTATAGCCGAACGAAAAGAACGCGAAAAAGAACAGCGGCGCAATGAAATTATTAAAGCCGCTGAAAAAGTATTCTTCGAAAAAGGTATAAAGGGCGCTACTATGGATGATGTAGCCGACACCGCCGAACTAAGTAAAGGGACACTTTATTTGTATTTCAACAACAAAGAAGATCTGTATTATGCAATTTGTATAAAAGGGCTTTCGGTTTTAAATGAGTATTTTCTTAAATCGGTATCTCCGGAAAAAACTTCTTTTGAAAACTTGTTCGAAATTGGTAAAGCATATATTCGTTTTGCGAAGGAACATGCTGATTATTTCCATGTTATGACACACTTCGATGCTATGGACTATGATTTCGGTGAATCAAGCGACGAAAATCCACATCTTGACGATGTTATGCCATTCTTTATTGAAATTATTGAAAAAGGCCAGAAAGACGGATCAGTAACTACAGATTTGCCTGCACCATTAATGGCACATTTGCTTTGGACACAAACAACAGGGGTTTTGCGTATGATGTCAGCTAAAAAATTGCATATTGAATCTTACGATATCAAAGAAGAAGATATGATTTTAGGTCATTTCCGGATAATTGTAGATGGAATAAACGCTAATCCTGAACCAGTTTCATTAAACCTTGAATTATAAAACTTACATGCAAAAGAAAAGATAAATGACAAAAATATATTATTAGCAAAATATTAACTTATGAAAAACTTAGTTCTGGTATTGTTCATTCTTTTATCCTATTCGAATGGTTCAGCTCAGTTGGCAATTCCTGACAGTTATGTCAAAACCGGATTGGAAAACAATCTTGCTTTAAAACAGAAATATTGTTCTTATGAAAGAAGCCTTCAGGCGCTTAGAGAAGCAAAAGGATTATTTTTTCCTGATGTAAGCCTGAACGCGAGATATTCTGTAGCTGAAGGTGGAAGGGTAATTGAATTTCCTGTTGGCGATTTAATGAACCCGGTTTATACTTACTTAAACGGAATTACAAATGAATTAAGTCAACAAAATCCAGCGATAATGATATTTCCTGATACTTCAATCAGCAATGAACAAATTAATCTTCTCAGGCCAACAGAGCATGAAACTAAAGTGCGGGTTGTTCAGCCAATTATCAATACACAAATTTGGAGCAATTATAAAATAAAAAAGGAATTAATAAATGCCGAAAAAGCCGATGCTGATACTTATCTCAGACATTTGGTTGCAGAAATCAGGTCGGCTTATTTCAGTTATTTAAAAACCGTAAAACTTACTGAATTACTTGATAATACAACTAAACTTCTTAATGAAAACTATCGGGTAAACCAGAAATTATACGATAACGATAAAGTAACTTTTGATGTTGTTTTGCGTTCAAAAGCCGAAGTTAGTAAACTTGATCAGCAAAAAGCTGAAGCCAATAAAAACCATCAAATGGCTGGAGCATATTTTAATTTCTTGTTGAACAGGCCATTAAATGAAGAGATTATAATTTCAAAAGAAGCAGAACTTAGAATTAACAACTTAGATTTAGAATCAGCATCTAAAATTGCATTAAATAACCGCGAGGAACTTCTTGCTACTTCAAGTTATTCAAAAGTTGCCGATCATAACATTCAGCTTAATCAGTCAACAAAATTACCCACGCTAACCGCTGTAGTTGACTATGGACTGCAAGGTGAGAAATATGATTTTAGGAACATTGATGATCAGGATTATTTTATGGCTTCTGTTATTTTAAAATGGGATTTATTTAAAGGTTTTCAAAACCGGTCAAAAACACAACAGGCTATTATTGACAAACAAATTATTGAAAATCAACATAATGCTCTGAAAGATCAGATCCGGCTACAAGTTATAAATGCATATTATGATTTGGAAGCATCTGAAAAATCTGTTATAGCTTCTCAAAACGAAGTTGAAAGCCTGAAAAAAGCCTTCAACCTGGTTAATAAGAAATACACATTGGGTAAAGCAAACTTACTGGAATTTATTGATGCCCGTACATCAATGACCAATGCACAGCAGAAACTCATAATTTCTAAGTACGATCACTATATTAAACTAGCTGAATTCGAAAAAGTTACAGCTTCATATCAGTTCAACAATTAATAACTAAACAAATGAGACAGAAATTTCGAAATATTGGTTTAATCATATTTATTGCAGTATTGTTTATTGCTTGTAATAATAATGATAAACAATTAAAACAAGACCATACTATTTATGTAAAAACCCAAAAGGTAGTTACTGGTGAATTTCCATTCACTGTGCATACAAGTGGAAGCCTTTCATCAAAATCAGAACAAAAATTGAGTTTTAAAACCGGTGGGATCATTGATAAAATGTTTGCTGATGAAGGGCAGCAAGTTAAGAATGGTGATGTATTGGCAATTCTCAAACTTTCAGAAATCAATGCCCGTGCTAAACAGGCAAAACTGGGCATGGAAAAAGCAAAAAGGGATTTCGAAAGGGTAAAAAATCTGTATAACGATAGCGTTGCTACACTTGAGCAATACCAGGATATGGAAACTGCATTAAAATATGCCGGATCAAATGTTAAAATAGCAAACTTTAATTTAACACATTCAAAAATTGTTGCTCCAACCAATGGAAAGATATTGAAAAAAATTGCTGAAGAAAATGAAATGGTTGGTTCCGGGCATCCTGTATTTCTTTTTGGAACATATGTAAACAATTGGATTGTAAGGGTAAATGTTATTGATAAAGACCTTGTATTAATTAACATTGGAGATTCTGCAAGTGTAAGTTTTGATGCATTTTCGGGAAAAACATTCCGGGGGATTGTTTCAGAAATTGGCTCATTGGCCGATCCGTATACCGGAACATATGAAGTAGAAATAAAAATTGCTGATCCGGATAAAAAGTTCGCATCAGGTTTTATTGCAAAAATAGATATTGTATCAAAGGAAACGCGGCAATATTATATGGTCCCTGTTAATGCTTTAATTGAAGGCTCTGAAGATAAAGCTTATGTGTATGAGCTTGTAAATGGTAAACCGGTAAAAACAATAGTTACAATTGATCATTTTAACGAAAATTATCTTTTTGTAACAGATGGTATTAAAGCAGGAACAGAAGTTATTATTGACGGAGGAAAATACATTACGAAAAGTAGCATTATTAAAATTAAGAATTAAAAATTTGGTAAGCATTCACAGGATTAATAAATAAATTATTCAATTGCACTTTAGATTTATGCCTCGAACGGCTACCAAGATAAACTATTTCACGTTTTCACTTTAACACTAAACTCAATACTAACATTGAACGTTTAACTTTTTCCAAATAGAAAAAAATCTTCGAATTGGAATCTTACTTTCAAATCATAGAACTTTGAACTATAAATAATAAACTATGAAACTCCCTCGTATATCAATCTATAATTACCAGTTTAGAATACTTGTATTTCTGTTATTAACAATTTTAGGTGTTTCCTCTTTTCTAAATATGCCCCGTATAGAAAATCCCGAGATGACAATTCCCGGGGGAACAACCTATGTAGTATATCCTGGAGCAAGCCCTTTAGATATGGAGCAACTCATTGCAAATCCACTTGAAGAATGAAATAATGAACTGGAAGATAATAAGGTGATTGAAACAAACCTTAGAGATGGAATAGCAATTATAAGTGTTGAGTTTCTTTGTGGCACAGCTGCAAAAGAAAAGTAT
>DAOVJU010000383.1 GCA_030632095.1 Chlorobiota bacterium | reverse complement strand
GGCATTATGTGTAATAGACACAAAATCGAATATTTTACAATTTGCAGGGGCTAATAATCCCGTGATAATTACTGAAAACAGCGATTATACTGAACTTAAACCGGATAAGATGCCTGTAAGCATACATCATATGACAGGGAAAATGTTCTCAAAAAAAGAAATAGAAATTAATTCAGGTCAGGTTATCTACCTTTTCAGCGATGGATTCGCCGACCAGTTTGGCGGGCCGGAAAATAAAAAATTCCAGAAAAGTAATTTTAAGCAATTATTGTTAGATATATCAATTTTACCCATAAATGAACAATTAAAGAAGATTAGTCAAAGTTTTGATAATTGGTGTGGAAACCAGGAGCAGGTTGATGATGTAACAGTAATGGGATTCAAAATATAAATTCAAATGATAGACAAAATAAAAGAACTGGAAAAAATTTCCAGGGTGCTTGATGCAAATTTCCAGGAACGTGGATATCTTTTGAATGAAATAACCGATTATTCACAAGATTATTTGGAAAAGATAAATAATACTTCAGCTTTTTCTTTTGATATAGATAAAAACGATGCCATTAGTGATTTTTCAATAAATGATAGCGGTGAGGATATTAAGGCTATACTTAAATCACTCGACCGGCATGTTAATTTTTCAGGGGCAAATACATTATCTTCAAAATATTTCGGGTATATTCCAACCGGCAGCATTTTTCATTCAGCATTGGGAGACTACCATGCTGCAATTATTAACAGATATACAGGTTTGTATTATACTGCACCCGGCCCTGCATTATTGGAAAATACACTTATCAGATGGATCTCAAATATTTTAGGCTATCCTGACAATTCATTAGGGAATTTATCATCAGGTGGCAGTATAAGTACGCTTACAGCATTGGTTACAGCAAGAGATGCCCATAATATTGAAGGAGATGAAATTAATAAAGCTGTTGTTTACTTAACAAGCCAGACACATCACTGTTTAAAAAAGGTGCTTCATATTGTTGGCCTGGATAATTGTATTGTCAGGGAAATAGATATTGACGATAATTATAGAATGAATGCCAATAAATTAGAAGAAGCTGTTATTTCAGACAAAAAACATGGCTTAAATCCCTGGCTTATTGTTGGAACCGCGGGTACAACAAATACCGGTTCAGTTGATCCGTTATACAATTTAAGTCAAATTGCAAATCAATACGGATTGTGGTATCATATTGACGGGGCCTATGGAGCATTTTATTTATTAAGCGATGAAGTAAAAGACAGGTTTTCAGGAATAGAAAAATCTCATTCTATAATTGTTGATCCTCATAAATCTCTTTTTATCCCTTTTGGGAGTGGGGTTACTTTGATAAGAGAAGGTAAAAAACTTCATGATTCATTTAGTGCTCATGCCGATTACATTGAAAATATAATGGAAAAAACTGAAGAAATGTCTCCGGCTGACCTTTCGCCTGAATTAACAAGGCACTTTCGCGGCCTGCGAATGTGGTTGCCTTTAAAATTGTTTGGCATATCGGTTTTTAAAGCGGCATTAACAGAAAAAATATTGCTTGCACGTTATTTTTATGAGAAAATGATGGAAATAAAGCGTATAGAATTAGGTCCCTATCCCGACCTTTCCATTGTTACCTACAGGTGGATACCCGAAAAAGGGAATCCTGACGATTTTAACAAGTTACTCTTAAAAAAAATCCAGCATGAGGGAAAAATATTTATTAGTTCCACAAAATTAAACGGGAAGTATGTACTTCGTTTGGCCGTAGGCAGTTTCAAAACTCATAAAGAAGATATTGATGTAGCAATTAATGTAATTAGGGGAAGCGCAGAAGAAATAGAAGCAGGGTAATAATAATATGACTCTAGTCTAAAAAGGCTGTTTCTATCATTCGAGAAACCTTACACCATGTGGTGTTTTATGATTACAATGACATATAGAACAAAAAACTTATTGAAAATGAATTCCATTAATTCCTCCTTTGAAAAGGAGGTTAGGAGGATTGATTTTATAAGCTATTCATTTTCAATAAGTTTTAAAAGATATTATTAGCAGGAAAGAAGCAATCTCAACCTACTGTACTACAAAGATTATAGATTGCTTCGTTCCTCACGATGACATGCTTTTTCACTTTTTTAGACTAGACTTATATAATTGAAAAACAAATGTTCAACTAAAAAATTTAAAATAGATGAAACTTACATGGCAAGGAATTTTGACACACACGGGAATGATTATTATAGCTAAAAAATATATTCGTGTATCCGATAGCTATCGGATCGTGGCAAAAAATAAACACATGAAAAAACCGGTATTCTCATTAATGCTAATCTTTATTTTAGCCACATTAATGAAAAGCTTTGCCCAGGAACCAGGCTTATATATACCCCTCAATATTCAGAAAGCATATGAAAACAAAACACGCTCCCTGGATGGAAAGCCGGGGCAAAACTACTGGCAGAATAGTGCTGACTATATTATTAACCTGGATTTTAATCCTGAAACAAGGCTTTTGAAAGGAAATGAAAAAATCAAATATTTTAATAACAGCCCTGACACTTTAAAAGAAATAATTATCCATTTATACCCCGACTTTTTTAAAAAAGGGAATGCGCGCGATAAGAATATTGATTTTTCAGATGAAAGCGATGGTGTGATCATTGAAAAGATCGCTATTAATAATAAAGAAACCGACATCTCTCCGCAAAGCAAAAAAATGAAAATTTATCACACCTGGTTAAAATTGAAATTAGATTCTCCTATACTTCCGAAAAGCAGTTTAATGCTTGATATTTCGTGGAAATATACCTTAAACCTCGGGTCTCATATCCGTACAGGTACTGTAGATTCAAGCAGCTTTTTTATAGCCTACTTTTTCCCTCATGTGGCTGTTTATGATGATATTCATGGCTGGAATAAATATAATTATACCGGTACTACTGAATTTTATAACGATTTTAGTAATTACGAAGTGTCTATTAATATTCCCGAAAACTTTATTGTTTGGGCTACAGGTTTATTACAAAATCCTGAAGAAGTTTTAAGCGAAAAAGTTTTACAGCGCTATAAACTGGCAATGACTTCCGATTCAATTATCCATATTATTGATTCGACAGAAGTTATGCAAAATAACACAATATTAAATGGCCTGAATACATGGAAGTTTAAAGCCATGAATGTACCTGATTTTGCCTTTGCAACAAGCGACCATTATCTGTGGGATGCAACAAGCCTTGTAGTAGACGAAAATACCGGAAGAAGAGTACTGGTTGATGCAGCCTATAATAAAAATTCAAAGGATTTCTATAAAGTTGCAGATATTGCAAGCCAATCAATAAAATACATGTCGCAAAAGTTTCCCGGAGTCCCTTTTCCTTATCCTCAAATGACGGTTTTCAATGGTGGCACAGGAATGGAATTCCCTATGATATTGAATAATATGTCGGTGTATCACCCAAATATGGGGCATTACCCGAATAAGCAACATTTATTGCTCGTGTTTACAGCCCATGAGATAGCCCATACTTATTTTCCATTTTATATGGGTACAAATGAAATAAAATATGCATGGATGGATGAAGGATGGGCAACTTTAACCGAATTCCTGATCGGGTCTGAGCTTGATACAATTAATACTACCAAAATCCTGAGCATTGATAAATATAAAAAAGTAATAGGCACTGAAACCGATTTTCCTATAATCAGCTTATCTGATATTATTAAAAATCCGGCTTACAGAATTAATTCTTTACCAAAAGCTGCGATATTTAACTTCATACTTAAAGATCTTCTGGGTGATGATTTATTTAAAAAATCGTTGCATGAATATATGGACAGATGGAATGGTAAGCACCCAATGCCATATGATTTCTTTTTTACTTTTAATGAAGCTTGCGGCATGAATTTAAACTGGTTATACAAACCCTGGTTTTTTGAATATGGTTACCCCGACCTTGCATTAAGGAAAGTATCAAAAGATAAAAGCAAGTATAGTATTGTAGTAGAAAAAATTGGGAATTATCCGGTGCCAATATATTTGAAAATTACTTATTCAGACGGGAGCATTAATATGGCCCATGAAAAAGTGTCGGTATGGAAAGATGGCAATAATGAATATATCATTGATCTGAATTCTGAAAAACCAGTCAGGCAAATTGAATTAAGCAACCCGGTAATCCCCGATGCTGATCTTACAAATAATGTTATTTATTATTGAGTTCAGCCTGAAAAGGTTTGAATTTGATTTTCAACTACTTTTTGCCCCTTCCGAAAGTTTTCGGAACCCAAACGGGAGAAGTAGCTGAAAATCAGGCTCCCG
>DAOVJU010000261.1 GCA_030632095.1 Chlorobiota bacterium | reverse complement strand
TAATCTGTTCTTTCAAAAACTTCCTCATTCGTAACAGGCAAAAACACAAATTCATCGAAATTTATTGCATTATACCCTTTTCGGTCAACAGCAATTATGCCTTCACGTAATGTACTAAAAGGAGAAAGCGCTTCCCTAATTTCATCAGCATCGTGATGTATAAACCAATCTGCATCTATTTCATTAATTAATCTTTGTTTAAGCTCAAGTTGAGCTACCAGGTCGAAATAGCCTAAATAAGGTTGTGTCTCAATCCTGAAAACACCTTTTTTTAAAAAACTTTTGGCAATATCAACAGTATCATCTTCATTGTTTATAACGCAGGTTTCGATACCCTGTTCATATAAATACTGAAGACAACACGCTAGATAAAGCGACTCATTTCTACAGGTTAACAATGCAACTACTCGAAATTTCTTATTTCGCCTCGTGAAAATTTTATTTATTATACTTTTTATTAATTCTACATTTCATTAATTTTTCAACCTTATGTTATTTATTGGCTTAGCCCCTATTTATCGTGCTATTTTAATTTTGGTTCAAATATATGTATTTTTCAACTGTTTAAAATCTCTTGTTTTCTGAATATTGCTATATAAACTACATGAAAAATTGACTACAAAAAAAAGAACCATTTGAATTTAAAGTTTCATATACGATACTATGAGACCCAAAAGTTTTCGGGATAGTATAAAATCCCATTTTGCCTACTCTTTATTATTTCTGTTCACCTCATATAAATGAACAAAACCTAAAGAATCTATCAAATTAAATTCATAGTTATTTTTTACTGAGATATTATTCTTATCAGGTTGAAGAACACAAAATACGCTAAGAATAAGAATTAATCCATTAGTTCTCCGTTATTATTTCACAGTTAAGCAATAAGAACAAGACCCTTGCACAAGACCTGGCATTGTTGAAGTTTAAGTTTGGAAAGCTAAAAAAAGAGATGTTGGATACCAAAGAAAAAGAAGTTGAAAATCAGGAAGACATAAGTTCATCAAAGACCGCTAAATAGTTGTTAATGGTGTCGTTTAATCGAAATTCCTTTATTTGTTTTTTATCCCATTTTCCCTGTTTGGCTATGCCAAGAGCGTTGGCTAAGCCCTGCGATGAAAAATCATTCATCAATAAAGATTTTCCGCCAACTACTTCCGGCAATGCTCCTTTTCCTGAATGGATGACTGGAACTTTTAGAGCTACCGTTTCTGCAGCAGCAAAACAAAAACCCTCGCTATAAGATGGAATCACAACGCAACTCGAATTTAGTAATTCGGTTTTGAGTTGTTTTTTATTTAAGTGATGCATCAATTGTACATGTTTAGATAATTTATAATCTGAAATGATTGTTTTTACTTTATTAAAAAATGGTTTGGGAGTTTTAGGAATTATTAATTTGAGCTTAGTTTCCGGAAACTTGGAATGAAACTTTTTTGCAGCCTTCAATAATATATCAATTCCCTTTGAAGGTCCTAAACGACCAAAGAAAGTATAAGTGAAAATTTCCGGTGGATTTAATTGTTCTTTTTCAGTATTTTTATACTCAATTCCATTATAAATTCTGATAATCTTATTTTGATCTACTCCTTCCTCAATCAATCTTACTTTTGTAAAATCCGAAACAGCGATGAATTTATCAAATGAAAATTTCAGAATAAATTGTTCGTATGAATAGAATAGAAATTTACTAAAGGAACTAATAAAAGGAAGCTTAAACCACAGCTTACCCCAGGCTTCATGAAAGGTAATTATTGATTTTTTTTTCAATATTTTTGAAGCTAAAAAGGCAGGTAAAGCTGCATTATAAGAAGTAGTATGTATCAGATCAAATTTTCGGGCGTAAAAGATTACCCATGGTAAACTGAAAAATGTAAAAAAGTAGCGATTGTAAAAACCAAGTCGCCTGATTTTTACCCCATTAATTATTTCTTTCTTTTTTAACTTTTTATTAAAACGATTCGTAAGAACCATAACTTCATGATTGTCTTTAACCAAATTTTCAGTTAGATTTTTGAAGAGTTTCTCAACACCACCAATGTTTGGATAATAATATTCTAAAACAAAAAGAATTTTCATATCACAAGTATACGATAAAATGAAGTTTACGCAAAGTTAGCAAAGAAAAGTCTAAGCCCGCAATAAAATGCACATTAATGGTTTTGCGTTCTCTGCGTGAAACAATATTAATAAGCTTACAAATCATTATATCATTCATCAAGTAAGCCAATAAACTCTTTAGCAAATTTCTCCAATGAGAACCTTGAAGCTTGCTTTATTGCTTTTTTCCTTAAGCTTATTCTCAATTCTTCATTATTATTTATTAATTCCATTTTCTCCATCAGTTCATTCAAACTGTTGGGATCAAAGTAAAGTGTTGCATCCCCACCCACTTCTGGCAAACTAGACGTATTAGATATGATACAGGGAGTTCCGCAAGCCAGAGCCTCAAGTACCGGAAAACCAAATCCTTCATAAAATGATGGGAATACAAATGCCTCAGCTGAACTGTATAAAGCTGGCAGGTCGCTGCGTTCGACATATCCGGTTAATATGATATCATTTTTATAGGGGTGGTTATTCAATAGTTCAAAAAAGGATTTATTCTTCCATCCTGCCTTACCAACCAGAACAAGCTGATTATCATTTTTTGTTTTTTCTTTGAAAAATTTGAATGCTTTCAGTAAAGTTTCAATATTTTTCCTTGGTTCAATCGTAGAAAGCGATAAGAAATATTTTGAAGTAATATCAAATTTTTTCAAAATATCTTTATTGATCACTGGCTTAAATATATCTTCAACTGCCGGATAAACAATTTTAACTTTGGATTCCACCTCAGGTAAATATTTAATTACATCATTTCTGGTATTTTTACTGTTTACCACAACCAGCTTGGCATTTCTTACAGTATGTCTAATAAAGAACTTCTGCAGAATAGCTGATAAAAACGGATGAAATTCCGGAAATTTTATGGGAGTCAGGTCATGGATAACACTTACTCTTTTCGTCCTTTTTCCGATACAAAAAGGTCCAAAATGTGTAAGTTCAATATATATATCCGGCTTAAGTTTTCTTACCAGCCCGGGGATAGCAATAAAGTGTTTAAACGGATCCCTCTGAAGCTTTACCAGAGAAGGGACAACCAGATCAGAGGATGAACCGGATTTTTTCTTCTCCCTGATATAATAAATCGGATAATCGGGGAAGTATTTTTCAAAACCTAACCTTAAAAGTTTGAGATAATAGTGTATACCAGCATATTGTTTATCAAGCGGCTCGGCATTGATTAAGATACTTTTCAAACAGCGTATTATTTTTTTATGGAAAATGAATTCCTATTATACTTTTACAAAAGTAAAAAAAATAAAGAACGAACAATAATTTTTTTGAATAATTATTAATTTTATACTAATGCTGAATAAAAATGCAAAAACTTTAAAGGTCTATTCAGCACGCATAACTATTTCTAAACAGCTTTACTTCGTCCCGAATTATTCGGGATTAATAATTAGTATAAAAGTAAAAAATTGATGAGTTAAACTTCTTTTTGTCAATCATTTATCACGAACGCCATTTTGAGTATGAAATTCCGGTTAAAACCCAGCAAAAATAGATATAGATAACAGCAATCATAGCAAGGCCTTCAACAGGTAAAACAATATGATAATTTACCCCCAGATGTTTGATTTCAGTCCAGAATGAGCCAGGAAGCTCTCTTACTAAATTGAAAGGAATTGTATCATCAGGATAAATGCTCAGTAGATCAATGAAGCAAAGAACAATTATCACTATTACAATTAATCCGATAGTTATCAATTCAGGAAGAAAGCTCTTTAATTTTCTCCTTACCAATAAAACACTGCCTTTTATTGCGATTGGTAATAAACCATATACCAAACCAAGTTGATTCAGTATTATATCATTAAAATCAAAATATTTTGTTCCATCCGGATTCAGATAGAAATACTGGTAGCCTTCATCAAAAAAAGAAAATACAAATCCCCAGAAAAGAAGCTTATAATAATTTCTGAACAACGGAAATAATAGAAAAGCCAAAACTGCATATTGCAGATAATGAATGGCCTCAATATAGTGTATGATCAACAAGGGATAAGATAATGCAGTCAAAGTAAGGAGTATAATTAATGATGACACAGCCAGAAAGGTGTAGTTATTTCTAAGCAACCGGTACAAGTAGAAAAGATAAGCTGCAATAAATAACAAAGCAATGACCAGCGTAGCCATCTGATAGGCTTGTCTTGAGAAATTCTCAAACAATTTTAAGATTTGATTTCCAAACCATTCACGAGGCAAAACAACACATAAGAAATAAACTATAACAATAAGAATGTTTATTACCCTGTTTTTGGATAAAAAGAAAATAATACTGAACGGTGAAAGCTTACAACTCATTTTTCAAAATATGATTTCTCTCCTTTGATGATAAATTTATAAAAATTTTTGATATCTCTTTTCAAAAAGAATTCTTGTTTCAGGAAAAGTTTCCACCAGTGGATTCTTCTTAGCCTTTTTGATTCTTTGCGTGCATTCATAACTCTTATCCAATCCTTAAAAAATATTTTGTAAAGAGCATGATATTGAATGCGAAAATATCTCCATCTAAGAAAGAAAATATTTATTAATGTTATAATTAAAAATCTTACAATATTTGGGATTAGATTAATTGCAATCACTTGCCAATGCACTAGTTTTATGTATGTGTAATGGATATTAGTCTGTGTTTTCAGAACATAGTTATAATTAAATATCTTTTTTACTGATTGTCCCATTTTATGATAAACAATTGCTTTTGGCTCATAAAGGCACTTATAACCTGCAATAAATGCCCTTAGTCCTAATTCAGCATCTTCGTAACCTGTTTCAAAATACTCATCAAATAAGCCAATATCTTTGAGCATTTCAGTGGAATATAAGGCAGCACCGGCACACGCTGCAATATTTTCAAAAGAAACACTGTAATTATAAATTGATTCATAATCAAGAAGATAGATTTTAACTTTTTCAGTATTTTCCTCCAGAACAGAATTAATACATTCTTTTGTATCTTTAAAACTGTTCCAGTTTAAAATGACTACAGGCAGTTTTTTTGATTTACTCATGGTTAATAAGAGGCAATTATTACTTGTTTGTTAAAAAAAAGTCATTATTTCAGAAAAATAAAAATTAAGAATAAAGAATTGATGATTTATTAGTTATTTATTAAAAATTTGTTTTTGTAAAAGATAATTCTGTAACAAATGTATAAATTTTAGTGAATAAATGATTATACTAATTAAAAAAACAAAAAATAGTAAAATATGGATTTTAAATAATTGCATTTGCGGATCTGGAAAGCTTTGCTGATACACCTGTAAAATTTTACTCCACCAGAATGAAGAGTAAATTGATGTTTTCCATTGCTGTACTGGCCGATGCTGATATTTTTCTGATGGACGAGTTTTTTGGAGGAGTAGGAGATTATAGCTTCAGGGAGAAAGCTGATAAGGTTTTCCATGACCGCTTGATCAAAGGAAAAACAATTGTTCATGTGAGCCACAGTATACCCACAATCAAACAATACTGTGACAGGGTCATGATCCTGGAAAAAGGCAGAATAAAAAAAATTGG
>DAOVJU010000528.1 GCA_030632095.1 Chlorobiota bacterium | reverse complement strand
TGTATGTCTTGATGAAGATGTTATTTTTATAAATGCTTCAATTGGGGACGTTGATAGTATTCTTTGGGATTTTGGTGATGGAGCAGACCCTGCTTCTGCAACAGGTTCCGGACCCTTTACGGTATCGTATTCAACAGCAGGAAATAAAACTGTTAGTTTAACTTTATATGTTGATGGTGACGGTTCTACAGAAACTAAAGAGAATTATATCTCGGTATCACTTGTTCCAATTGTTAGTTTCACTTACTCATTTGATGATCAGAATGGTCAAATGGTGTATTTTACAAACACTTCAACGAATATTAATGATTCAACTACCTATAAATGGACATTTGGAGAGGTTGTTTTTGTAAGTTATAACGAAAATCCATCATATACTTATGAAACAGAAGGAAATTATGATGTAAAACTTATTGTTTATAATTCTGATAATTGTTATGATGACACAACAATTACAATTACTACCGTAGGTATTTCCGATTACAATTTGTATTCGGACAATGAAATAAGTATTTATCCGGTTCCGGCAACTAATCAAATTACCATAAATTCTTTGGTAAAAGCAAATATTGAAATATACAATATTGCCGGGCAACAGGTTTTTTCAATTGTTACCGGAAATAAAACGGAACATATTGATATTTCTACATTTGAAAAAGGAGTTTATTTTATCAAAATAGAAGATTCAGATAAAATAATTACAAAAAAACTTATAATTGAATAATTCATAGAGGCTGTATGAAAAGTATCATTTCTACAGATTTCGTTCTTTTCAGACAGCCTCTTTTTATATCTTTGTTAGGTATTATCACAAACAAAAAAGCAATCTTTACTTTTCGTAGCGTTCCGCTAAGAACTCTCTCGCTACTAACTCACTACAAACCAAAAAATGTAACATTAAAAAGCAAGCATAAGCTTAAACAAATTTATAGTTTGTATATATTTTCCGCCCCTGTTGGTGTTATTACCAACAAGCGAGTGATCAACAATCTATATACATTGATCAAATGTGTGAAGCCTCACGGAAACAAAATATCCCATATATCCCACCTACGAGGTTAATTTTAAATAAATACAGATGAATCAGCAAATTTGTAACAATTTATAAACATTAAACCTCGTAGGTGAGTTAATATTTAACCTTGCAGTTTAGAAAACAATTCAAAAACAGTAATTTCCGGCATTATACCAACCCTTCCGGGAAAAGCAATATAACCAATACCTCTGTTTACATATAAATGTTGCTTTTTTTCTGTATATAAATCAGCCCAACGCGGGTATCTTAATTTCACAGGGCTCCATTTAAAATTGCCAATTTCAACTCCAAACTGCATTCCATGTGTATGGCCTGATAAAGTTAAATCAATATCTGTTTTACCTAAAACTTCCGCATCCCAATGACTTGGATCGTGTGATAATAGTATTTTAAATGGCTTTTCGCCTGATCCATTCATAGCTTTATTTAAATCACCATGTTGCGGGAATGGAGGTAATCCCCAGTTTTCAACTCCAATAATGGAAATTTCAGCGCCATTTATTTTTAATGTATGATTTTCATTTAACAGCATATTAAATCCTATTTCCTTTTGGATATTTATCAGTTTATTTAAATTAACGGTTCTTTCTTCTTTTGAGTTCCAGGGGACATAATCACCATAATCATGATTACCTAAAATTGAGTATTTCCCGATTTTTGCTTCCAGTTTTATTAATATATCTTTAAATTCATCAACTTCATCAGCAAAGTTGTTTACCAGGTCACCGGTAAAAAATAATAAATCACATTCCTGTTCATTTATTAATTCAACAATATGTTCAATTTCATCTCTGTTTCCAGTAAAACTGCCTATATGAAAGTCTGAAATCTGGAGTATTTTAAGGCCATTGAAGTTTTCAGGTAAATTATTAAAAGCAAGGCTAAACTTTCTGACTTTATAATTGAACTTTCCTTTAATCATTCCATAAAGTATTGATGTAAAAGGAATAGCAGCAGTAATTATTCCAACTTGTGTCAGGAATTTTGCCCGGCTAATTGTAGCAGCATTATTTAAAGAACCTGATGCAGGGTATAATTTTGCTATAACCAGGCGGATTACATGAACAATATCATCTGCTAAGTGAAATGTAATGAAAACCAATTTTGGGACGGTAAATAAGATAATAACACCAATTAAAAGAAAAACTTTACTATAGAAACCTGTTGTCCTGAAATCACTGAAATTAATAGAGATAAGCAGGATGCATCCGATTATTGTAAAAGTAATTAGCCAAAAACCATAATGAATAATTAGCTGCATCGTAGAATTCAGATTGACGGTTAACAAACGGATTCCTTTAAAAGTATAGAAGTCTAATAAAATTAAGAAGGCAAATAAAAACAATAGTCGCATAATATATTTTAGTGGCATTTTTTAATTAAGAATTAAGAATTTGTGTTAAGAGTTTAGTGTAATGTCATGGTATAAATTAAATGAAAAATAATTATACTGCAATCGGGCATAATTTGAACATTTATTTCAGGCGAAGGCGAAGGAAATCTTAGCCTTAGCCTCAGCCTCAGCCTTTCTTAGAAGTTTAATTCATGACTGTTCAAAGTATAATATAGTTATAAAGACGAATATTTAAATAAATATTGCATAATTAATACTATTCAGAAAACTCACGTAGCTTATTTTAAGTTTATATTTCAATATCAAATAACAAATAACAAATATCCAATATCTAATATCCAATATCCAATATAATTTGTCATTAGTAATAAAACTTTATTAATTAAGGATTTTGCTGGAAAAACAAGATTTTAAAAAGTATTAGCATAATTCATGATCTTAAAATTCTTA
>DAOVJU010000403.1 GCA_030632095.1 Chlorobiota bacterium | reverse complement strand
TTTTGAAAAAGATTTTATGAGGCTTTTTGAGCCAATGATGAAAGTATTACTAACTTACTTTGAAAAGCAAGGCTATAAAGATCCTATGGTAGAAATGCGATTACTATTTGCAATTCTTGACGGTATTGGAATGCATTACATAGTTGACCCGGAACATTTTCCTTTAAATGAAGCAATAAACAGAATTAAAGAAATATATATTAAAAACAATAAATCATAAAACAAAAATGCCACGAATACACGAATAATATTTGTCTTTCATTCGTGCATTAGTGGCTAAAAAAACAATTCAAAATAAATAATATACAGATGAAACCGAAAAAAACATTAAAAGCAATAATATTATTTGCAATTATTCCACTTTTTACATTGGATTTGTATACCCAGGACATAGAAGCAATTGAAATAATAAAAAAAGCAGATCAGCTTTTACAGGGACAATCAAATTACGGAGAAATGACGATGACAATTGTTCGCCCTTCATGGGAAAGATCTTTATCATTTAAAACCTGTTCAAAAGACCGGGAATTTTCATTAACACTGGTTACAGACCCAGCAAAAGAAAAAGGACAAACATTCCTTAAACGACAAAACGATCTCTGGAGCTGGAATCCAAAAATTAGCCGGCTGATAAAGCTTCCACCTTCAATGTTATCACAAGGTTGGATGGGCTCAGATTATTCAAACGATGATATCCTGAAAGAATCATCAATGGTGGTTGATTATGAACACACACTGGTAGGCTATGAAGAAATTGCTGGTAAAGATTGTTATAAAATTGAGATGATTCCTTATGAAGATGCAGCAGTTGTCTGGGGTAAAGTGGTAAAATGGATAAGCAAAGATGGCCATATGCAACTTAAAACAACCTATTACGATGAGGATGATTACCTGATAAAAACAGAAGTTTGTTCTGAAGTTAAAATAATGGGTGATCGGGAAATTCCAACCTATATTGAGATTATTCCTGAAGATGAATCGGGAAATAAAACAATTGTAATTATTGATAAAATTATATATGATATCAATGTATCAGAAAGTTTTTTTTCGCAACAAAATATGAAAAAGGGAATGAATTTGAGATTTCCGACAGAATAGAATTTATGTCAGAAGTATGATGATAAAAGTCAAATGTTACATGTAATACAAACCAAGCAAATATCACACATTTGATATGGAATATTTGACATCTGACATAAAACTCTCACACCATTTCAAGCATCCACGCCTGGAATAACAACCACCAGACTCAAAACCCACACACTCTAATAGTCTAAAATCTATTAATCTAATAACTAATAAAAATGAATGAATATTTAAAAATAGCATGGAGAAACATCTGGAGAAATAAGCGTAGAACATTGATAACTACAGCGTCTATATTTTTCGCTATGTTTTTGGCATTAGTCATGCGTTCATTCCAAATAGGAAGTTACGGGCATATGATAAGATCGATGGTTGAGTCATACACGGGGTATATCCAAATACAGTCAAAGGATTATTGGGATGACAAAACGATTGACAACAGTTTTGAGTTTAATGAACAAATTCTAAAAAGCGTAGAAGAAAATCAGAATGTTTCTTTAGTAGTTCCCCGACTTGAGTCTTTTGCACTGGCTTCTTCCGGCGAACAAACCAAAGGAGTGCTTGTTCTGGGCGTTGATCCTGAAAAGGAAAAAATGATGACCAAGCTGGAAGACAGATTGATAAAATACAGGCTCACACCTGAGGCACTAAAATTGATTTTAAAGGAAGAACTGCCAGAAAAATTAAAAGAAAAACTCAAAACGCTTGAGAACAATTCTTATTCCAATACCGGAAAACTAGAGTTGGACATGGAATTTGAAAATGGAGATACTGAAAAGTATTTGCCGAAAATTTTAAAACACAGCAGGTTTGAAAACAAATATTTTCATGAAAATGATAATGGTGTATTGGTTGCCGACCGCCTGGCAAAATTTTTAAATCTGAGTATTAATGACACCATAATTCTTCTCGGGCAGGGATATCATGGCTATAGTGCAGCAGGAAAGTATCCAATCAGAGGATTGGTTAAAATTCCTAATCCTGAACTTGACAATATGTTGGTTTATATGAACTTACCCTATTGCCAGGAATTATATTCGGTTGATAATAGGTTAACATCTCTATCTATAGATTTGAAAAACAATAAAGATAAAAGTGTCAAAAAAACAAAGAAAAGCTTAATCTTGGAATTAGATCAGGAAATTTATGCTATTAAAGACTGGAAAGAACTGAATCCTGAACTGGTTCAACAAATTGAATCTGATAACGGAGGCGGATTGATCATGATTGGAATTCTTTATATGATCGTAGCCTTTGGAATATTTGGAACAGTACTTATGATGACAACTGAGAGAAGAAGGGAATTTGGAGTTATGGTTGCAGTTGGAATGCAAAAATATAAATTGGGAATTATTGTAACCTGCGAAATGATTATGATAGGATTATTGGCAATAGTATCAGGCATAATTGCAAGCATACCCATTATTCAATATTATTACCATAATCCTGTACAACTTACCGGAGACATGGCAAAAACTATCGAAAACTACGGAATGGAACCCGTTATGCCAATGGCCTGGCAAGCAGACTTCTTTTTAACACAAACCTTAATTGTAATCTTATTGGTAGGCGTGGCAATCTTTTATCCGATTTATACAATTACAAGAATTAAAGTAATAAAGGCTCTTAGAGATTAATATTTTAAGACTAATAGACTTTTAGACATGAGACTTTTAGACAATTGGACAATTAATTAATTTGAAAATGACAGAGAAGACAAAAAAAACGTTAGTAAGGATTAAGCCGTTTTCTTGTAAGCATTATATAGGATACACAAACACTCAAGTTCTTAACTCAAAACAAAATCTAAAATCATAATTCAAAAATCTAAAATAAATTAAAATGATTTGGTCTATATCCTGGAAAAACGTCTGGCGAAATAAAACCAGAAGCATGGTAGTTATTGTTGCTGTAACCTTAGGCTTATTTAGTGGTGTTTTTGCCGGAGCCCTCATGGTTGGCATGGTTGCACAAAAAGTTGTAACAGCAGTAGATAATGAAGTATCGCATATTCAAATTCACCATCCGGATTATTTCGCAAACAAAGAAGTAAAGTATACTATAGATGATTATGAAAAAATTAAAAACTTTGCAGAAAATAATCCTGCTATAAAAGCGATTTCACCCCGGACAAAAATTATAGCAATGGCAAATACCTCAGGATCTTCCGGTGTAGGTATAATGCTATATGGAATATATCCGGGAAAAGAAAAAGAAGTAACAAAAATATATAAGCATATTCAAAAAAATGGAGGGAATTATTTTGAAATAAAAAACAAAAAGGTTCCTCCGGTTGTAATATCAGATAAAACAGCCAAAAAACTGAAACTTGTGCGCTATCAGCTTAGTTCAGATTCGTTTGAGTTTTTAGATGAAAATGGCATCTCAACAAAAGTGATTCAAAAACTCAGAGGACTTGAAGGAGTAATGTTTCGAAAAGAAAGTAAATTCAAAATGGCTTTAAAAGATTCTTTAGCTAAAGATCTGTCTGTAACAGAATTATTACTGATTCCTCAAAGTGCGCTTAAATATAAACTCAGGGCAAAAATCATAGTAAATTTTCAAGGTTATAAAGGAGGCCTGGTACAAAGTGCTTTTCGTGTAGTTGGAGTATATAAAACAGACAATACAATGTTTGATGAAATGTCAATGTTTGTGCTAAAAGATGATCTTGACCGTTTAGCAGGAATGAATCCCAACATGGCTCATGAAGTGGCTATTTTATGTAATGATATTGATAATTCAACTGTTGTTGCAAGTCAGCTAAAAAGCGAGTTTGAGAATTTAAGCATACTGGAATGGTCTGACATACAACCTGAACTAAAAATGTTTTCCGAATTTTTAGGAATGTATTTTTATATCATGACTATTTTTATTCTTTTGGCTCTTGGCTTTGGAATTGTAAACACGATGTTAATGGCCATTCTGGAAAGAATAAAAGAGCTGGGAATGCTAATGGCTGTAGGAATGAACAAGTTGCGAGTCTTTAGTATGATTATGCTTGAGTCGGTTTTCTTAACCTTAACCGGAGGTGTATTAGGAATTGCTCTAAGTA
>DAOVJU010000067.1 GCA_030632095.1 Chlorobiota bacterium | reverse complement strand
TTCCCTTTGGGCATTTCGAGGTTTTCCATATGCTTCCCCATATTTTCTTGAATTAACCCGTTAGTTCTGCAAAAATCTGTGTTGCCTCTGAAAAACCTCGAAAAGCTGTATAATAATTTTATATCGAACTCAGGTTATTAAAAAGCTTTCAATTGCAAGTCGATATACATCCAGGCCAAATCCAATTATAGATCCTTTACAATTTGGCGCTATCAACGATTTATGCCTGTAATCCTCTCTTGCAAAAATGTTAGAAATATGAACTTCTACAACCGGTGTATTAATTGATTTAACTGCATCTGCAATGCTTACCGAAGTATGTGTATAACCACCTGCATTTAAAATTATTCCATCGTAGCTAAAACCAACTTCGTGTAGTTTATTTATTATTTCGCCTTCTATATTCGATTGAAAATATTCTAAATCAACATTTTCGAACTTATCATTTATTTTTTCAAAATAATCATCGAAACTCTCATTTCCATAAACATTTTGCTCTCTAATGCCAACTAAATTTAAGTTTGGACCGTTAATTATAATTATTTTCATACTATGCAATTTAGTAAATTGAATTATGAGTCCAGTCTAAAAACTAAATAAAACAAAAAATACTTTAATATTAAAAAAAAAGAAAATTCATTTACCAATTGTATTAAAGAAATATAGCTTAAAATACACAAATTAGTACTTGTAAATTTGTACTTTTAACATGTAAAAAAGCATCAATTATTTTCATTATATTTGATTCCTGTTTAATGATCACAGCCAAAAAGATAATGTATGGAAAGTTTACGAATTAAAGGTACGGATGAATTCCCGGAAATAGTATTAGATAAAGATAGTAGCAAGTTTAAATTTAGTGGGAGATCAATACCGGAAGATGTACGAGAGTTTTATACTCCAATTTTAGACTGGATAAATAAGTATGCAATGAGTCCGAACGAAAATACTATAGTTGAATTTAAAATGGATTATTTCAATACGGCATCATCAAAAAAAATATTGGATATTTTAGAAGTATTTGAAAAGATGTATGAAAAAGGGAATAATGTATTTATAAAATGGTATTATAATGAATTAGATGATGATATGGAAGAAGCAGGTGAGTCATTCTTTGAAATAGTTAATATACCCAATGAATTAATTGCATACAATTAATTCATTTTCAATAATCTATAAACTGAAAAGGGGAAAAGTGAATCTTCATAAAAAGATTTTTGTCATATCAATATCAATCATTCTTTCATCATATGAAGTTAAGGCTCAGGTTTATCATTATATTACCGGTCAAATAATACCTAATGCCAAAGCAGGTGATTTAATAATGAAAACCGGAACATTCTTAGGATATGACGCTGATTTTGGTGTATTAATAGTCCCGGAAAACAGAAGAAAACCATATAAACTTATCAATATTCCTGTAATAAAGGTAAATGCTTTGGATTCTGTTAAATCTGAACCTGTTTTTCTGTTGAATGGTGGCCCTGGAACTTCTAATATTTGGAATAATAATTTTCCAGAAGATTTACTTAATAAGCATGACATAATTATGGTTGGATATCGTGGAGTTGAAGGCTCTGTTATCCTGGAATGTCCGGATGTAAAAAAAATTATTAAGGTAAAAAACATATTTGAAGAGCAAAACTTTAAAAATTTGGTCTATACTTGGGAAGAAGAAGCATCAAAATTTCAACGTAATTTAATTGATATTGAAGGTTATAGCAAATTTGATGTCATACAAGATATTGAAGATGTTAGAGTGGCACTTGAAATTGAAAAAATTAATTTTTATGCCTTTAGTTATGGCACAATGATAGCGCAATTATATATTTATTATTATGCTAACAATATTAATAAAATGGTATTTATTGGTGCACGACCATTTGGCTACTACCTACATGATCCGTTCATCATAAATAATAAAATAAATTTGCTAATTGATAACTTAATTCTAACGGGGGAAATTGAAGACGAATATTTTGATACAGAAAGCATTTTCAGGTCGTTAAAAAAGAATATTTCCTTTTTTGAAGAGTCAAAGTTTGGCATTGCAGCTTTTCAACAACTTTATAGTTATAATAGTTCAAAAAACTTTATCAATTCACTTATAATGGCTAAAAATGAAGATTATAAAAAAATAATTCAGATTTATACTACATATAGTGACAAATTTACTAATGAATTAGTACTGGGAGATTATGCTGTAAAAACAAGTTGTAGTGCAAGTTTTTATGATTATGATTCAATTTCATTTTTTCCACCTGCTAAGTTGAAAAGGACAGGACATTTTTTAACAGAAAGTATTAACAGATGGTATTTAACTTTTAATTTATGTTACAGGCAATTTAATATTGATTATTCTTTTAAAGAAAATTCAGTACCCACACTTTTTATTTCAGCAGAATATGATTTTATTGCCCCATACGAATTTATTAAATCTGAATTATTACCAATTTTTGAGAACTATGAATTCTTTCTGATTCCAAACCAGGGACATGACGATCTTATAAAAAATAATTCCAGATTTATTCAAAATAAAATAATAAGATTTTATGATAATTAATTATTCATAATATTGGTAATAGCCTTACATTGCCTCATATGAACATTCTACAATAAACTCTGAAGAATTCATTTTATACATTGAAATATAAAGCAATGAATCATTAATGGTTAATATTTTCCAGTCAATTTCTGCACTAAAAAACCGAACAGTATTTTCATTTACAAGTTCCCAAAAATCTTCATAATCAATACCTATAAATACGGTTCCATTATCATTAAAAATTGTTGGAGAATAAAAAAACACATATACTGATTGTGAACTTCCTTGAATTATTTGCGGTAAATTCCAGTTATGACTTATTAAAATATTCCTGTTTTTTTTCAATTCAGTTTCATCAACTTCTTTACAGGAAAACATTAAAAATGCAAGAATCAAAAAGCTAATATAACGCATAAAACTACTTATTTACTTTTCACAACAATTTCAACCCGCCTGTTTTTTGCCCTATTTGCTTCCGTATCATTTGGAGCTACAGGCATTGTATTTCCATGTCCGGTATATTCCACACGGCTATAACCATTTGCTATTAAATACCTGGCAACCATTTTAGCTCTTTCTGTTGCAATTTCCTCGCCAACATCTAAAACTTCCAGGTCATCTGCATGTCCATTAATAAAAATCCTTACAGTTTGATTATTTCTCAGTACTTCAAGCAAACGGTCAAGTTCAGCAGTTGCTTCGCTCATAAGGTCAGCTTTATTTCCTTCAAATAATAACTTATTAAGTGGAATTATTTGTCCAACCGTGATTCTTTTTAAAAGAACATCCTTCCTAATATTCTGGAAGGTAGTTATCTGACGTTCATAAAGTTTTTCAGCATAAAACCAATAATCATCGGCAGAAACAATTATTCTATAATTTTCTCCTGCTAAGAAACTCAAATTATAAACACCACTATTTAAGTCTGATCTTGTTTTGGTAATTGCATTATTTTCCTTATCAATAATCTTGATTTCTGCCATAACAGGTCGTTGAGTCGTAGCATCTTTAATTGTTCCTTTAAGATTTGTTCTCCGTATAATCTCAACTCCCATTACTTCCATGCGCTGATCCAGTTCATACTCAGTAGAAAACCTTATTTTTCTTCGTTTTTCATTAAATATAAACGTAATTTCAAACTGCTTATATCCATTTAGTTGCACTTCATAATTATTCTGTTGCAAGTTAAAATTCTCATAGAAAATATTATTTATTGTTACAATGTATTTATCAACATTTGGAACATAAAGCATAAATTTACCATTTGCATCAGATAGAGTTGAAATTACTTTGCCATAAGGATCGGTAGCCGCAACCTTTACATTGGAAATATCAACAACACCTAAATTAGTAAGTTTACTACGATTCATAATTATTTGTCCGAAAATCTTATTGTTTTCTATAAAAGGAACAAAAATCGTTTTATCCTTATCTAATTTTATATCAAGTACATTAGTTTTTACATTATACGTTCCATTATCTTTATCCAATGGGTAAAACTTGATTTGATATGTTCCTTCCGGTATGTTTTCATATCTGCAAAGACCTCTCTGGCCTGATAATAAATCGACATTATCAAATTCACCCTGGTACTCATAATCTTTTGCATGCACAATATCTGCGCTTTCATCTCTAACAAAATTCACCAATACATTCTTTACTCCAGGTTCATTATTATCTTTTTGTCCGTTACCATCCAAATCTCTATAGAAAACAAGGTTTAAATTGCAAAACTTTAGTCGTGATTGTTTAAATCCGAATTCCTTTTTTCCTTTTAATTCAAAATACGTACTACTATATCTGTACCTTTCATCATAAACCGGATCATATGTGCTTTGATGGCTAAAAACACCCAAAAAACTCACGAAAATATCCTTAGATAAATCAGCACTAAGTTCTGCTGTAAAATTTAACCGGTTTGAATTCCCCGTAATATTACTTACCCAGTTTGCACGAGACGATAATTTGACAATATCTTTATAAATATTTTTCTCAAAGAAAGGCATTAGTCTTATAACTCTTGGAGAATAATTATTATAAAAATAGGTAAAATGCTGGTTTAAAGAATTTGGGCCATAATAATAATGTAAATAAAATCCCATGTAACGGCTTCTAAGGTTAACTGAAAATAATGCTGATGTATAAGGATCTTGTTTAGTATTCTCAAATACCACCTCATTATAAATTGGACTGAAACTGTAAACATTATTAAGCCCATAACGTACAGTAGCACCCATGGTTGTGAAGCCATTTGAAGCACGGTATTTTACATTTACTTTTAAAGCATAATAACGATTTCCAAATGATTCATTTTCGGGAATAGGTTTGAAGGTATTTGCTTTTCTATTTTCATACAATGGCGATAAGTACAAGGATATTTGAGGTGTTACACGAAAAGAATAATCTATACTGGTAATCTCATATAGAGTATAATAATTACTAACTAATGAGTCACCTATATATACAGGTGGGCTATAATGGGTTTTGATATAATTTAAGGCTATATAGTTTTTAGCTACAAGGTAAGAAGCCCTGGCACGAATTTCATCCTGTCCGCTATTCAAACCAATATATCCTTTAGAACCAAATCTTGAAAGTGCATTCATTCGTAGTTTACCAATAACTCCGGAATATGTTAAATAATAATTCTGTCCATATTTTGTATATGGATTATCCTGCTTATAATAATCCTGGGTCATAGTAACTGAAGCAGATAAGTTATGTGCCTTTAATAATCTTATGCCGCTTGAAAACGCACCCACAGTTGATTCAATATTTCTAATTTCATCTTTTCTTTGGGCTAGGCCTATACCAAATTTTAAGATATTTGAAACTGCTACTTTATATCCTACCCCATAACCATAAATCGGGGAGGATGGAGTTTTAGCATATACAGAATTAAACTGATGCCTTTTCTGGTTATATTGTAATTCTGCACCTCTTCCATATATACCTATTCCTCCCTGACTGGAAGCAACATCACCTGCTTTTAAAGTAAAATTACTTGCATTATAGGCCACATATGTTTTACTACGTTCAAATAAGGAAGCTGATCCTTTTGAAAAGAAATTTCTATAATAGTATGAAACATCCCTGTTTTTCTTTAGCAATAGTGAGCCGGAAATAAGACCGAAATAAACCGGTGGAAATTCGCTAAATAAATTCTGTATAGCAGCTTCTACAACCAGCATTTTTTTACTCTCTGGTACAATATTTACATATTCACTTGTTAGTTTTTTAAACCAAACCGTACTGGAGATTACAGTATCCTGAAAAGACGCTTTTATATTTATTTTATAAATAGATTTTAGTGCAAAATTCGCTTGATCTATTGCAACATTATATTCAAGTAATGTATCAGAATAAGGTTTTAATGAGAAATCAGTAGCTAATATATTCTTATATGCACCTGGCATTTGTACAGCAGGGTCAGTTGTAAAATCAAGATAAATTAACTCATCCGCATTTCCATGGTTTTCAATTTTCAACTTAAATGAGGCAAGTCCTGTGGATTGATCAAAATACTCTGTCCTGCTAAGATTTTTAAATCGTATATTTGAAAGCCGGGCAATATTTACAAATATTTGTTCACTTTTAACTATCTTCCCGTTATCATCAAAAACAGTAGCAACAACCGGATATCCAATATCCCCTTTTACATCATTCGCAATAGCCACTCTAATAGGCAAACGAATAGTATCATGAGCTCCTATTTTAATTTGTATATTTTGATCACCAAAAAAATTCCAACCTTCAGGAACTGTAAATCCTATGTTATAATTTTGTGCTGTTTCAGAATTATTAATAATCGTAAGAATATTAAAAAATGAAGATTTATTTATCAGTTCAATTTTTGGTTTAACAAATTCAATATCAATATTTGCAACCGGTTCATTAAAATAATAGAATTGAGAATAACAAGTATGAGGAATTAAAAATAGAAATACTATAAATAATATTTGACCTGCAAATATCCTTAAAGTTTTCTTATGCAATTTATGTATAATCATAACTCTGATATATACCGGGCTTTTCTATAATAGAATTAACAATCATTGAATAGCCGAAACAAGTATATCAATATCCACTACATAAAAATCTGGTGCAGAATTAGTAACTGAATTTGTAACACCACAATCCCAGGAAATATTTACAATGCTGCTGGATGTAGTTCCTACAGGGCCATCATCCACAATTTGTTGATAAGCATTGGTAAGTTCAATCCATTCGGTAGCATGTATATCAACAGTATACAAAAGTGCAGGATTAGTTCCTCCTGTACCATCAGTAGTTTTCACCCGTATTCTGTCTAAATCAATTGTATTGGCTCCACTTCCATTAACAGTACCCTGAATTGCTTTTATTTCCATTTGCCAAACTGAGTCAGGCCCGCTTGGATCGCTAAATGTGATCCCGATTTTTGTAAAATCATTATAGACTATTCCATTATCATATTTGCTTAATAAATTGAAATGAAAACTAACATTTGCCCCGGTCAATATTGATATCCGAACTGATACTTGTCCAAATGACGAGTTAAATAATATATTAACGCTAATGAAAATAATAATCAGAAAAGCTAATATATTTTTCATCTAAACATATATTTATTGCAAATGCTACTTTTAAATAAAAAAAAAGTCAAACGCCATATGCCGTCTGACTTAAATATATAAAATAAATACTCTTTTAATGTGGTTCTAAAGCTATAAATATATTTGTTGCATACCTGTCAGCGGATAAACTCTGATATAACAAGGTATTATAGGAAGTGGCTATTAAGGCTACTACAGAAGAAGTACATAATTCCCAGTGTACTGTAAATGCATTTTCAGCAACATCACCAGCACCAGCATTGGCCAAACTTGTAACAATATCTACTGATGAATTTGTCACAACTGTTAAAATTTGTCCAGTACCTCCTTGAATATTCCAGTTAGTGCCTATAACACCACCGCCAGTTTCTTCTACCTCATAACCAATATTCCATAAGGGCATTGAATTTGCATTTGTACCAGTTGCATCACTACCCATTAATGTTGCATCCTCGGCATACAGGACAACATCAAAATCAATTGATGATGCAACTGTAAATTTTGTATCATATCTTGTACTATTTTCAATACCATCTGTATATTGATCTAATGTGTTGACAGCAAATTCAATATTGCCACCTGAAACAACATTAAGTCTTAATATACTATTTAAGGTAACAGCAACCGGAATAATTGCATTATCTGACACTGGTTGGGAAAACACAGATACAGACGCAATAATTAAACTTAGAAAAATTGTAGTTAGTTTTTTCATGGCTTATTGTATTTAAATTTAACAAATTATTGACTAATCATAAGCTTTGCAATATAATCAAAAAAAAACAAAATCGGCGTTTATGTCTAATGTTTTTTGACTATTAAGTATATTTTAACAGTTAATGATAATATTAATTTGATTAAAATATTAAAATTATCAGTTCAATTATTAAAGAATTTGCCAATAGAATGATTTACATTTTTTATTTTTTTTATTTTGCTTGAAATGTATTAACTATTTTTACTTTATATTGTATAAATCAGAATTAAAATATTAAATGAGAGACATATCTAATTAAAAGTTATCATTACTGTCCGACTAAACTTATTGAATATGCTTTAAATTGCCTGTTTTCTATACGTTAATAATATTTCGCCCACTACGGGGCTCTGTTTTAATATTATCATTTTACTACAAATATATTGCCTCTAACGAGGCTAATATAAAGCACCGTAGGTGCTAAATATTTGTAGAACTGATGTTTCCAAAAAATAATAAAGTGCCGTAGGTACGAAATATGAAACATAATAATTTTAACCGGTCACTAATGAAAAGTTATATAGAAATTTCAAAAATACTATTATGAATAATTTTAAGTTAAAAATGAAAACAATAAATATAATTATAGTATCAATGATCGTATTGCTTACTACCATTGTTTTTTTTAATGTGATATACAACGATTTTGTGAACTATGATGATCCGCAATTTATTATTAAAAATTTAAAGATCAGAGATCTATCTTTTGATGGAATAAAGAAAATTTTTGGTAGTTATGATGTGTATTATCAGGCATTGACAATTTTCAGTCATACTATTGAATACCACTTTTTTGGGCTCGATCCAAAATTTTATCATTTAAATAACCTGATACTTCATTTGTTAAATACTTTTCTTGTTTTCTGGTTATTTAATAAAGTCACAAAGAAAATCATAGTAGCAGGTGTAGTGGCTTTACTTTTTGGTATCCATCCAATGCATGTTGAATCAGTTGCCTGGGTTACTGAACGAAAAGATGTACTGTATGGTTTTTTCTATTTATTTTCTCTAATAGCTTATGTTTACTATTTACATAATAATAAAAAACTCAAATTTCTAATTATAAGTCTGTTGCTTTTTATACTTTCCTTAATGGCTAAACCTGCAGCAGTTACTTTGCCCTTACTTCTTTTTCTATTGGATTATTATAAATCAAGAAAAATTGATAAATGGTTATTTCTTGACAAAATTCCTTTTCTGATATTTGCTTTAATAGCCGGATTAATAACAATGTCACAAGCTAAAGCAGTTGAAGGGATTTATGATTATACAAGTGTATATACCTCATTGCAACATTTATTATTAGTTTCCTATTCAATTGGTTTTTATTTTCTTGAACTTATACTCCCTTTAAATCTTTGTATAATCCATCATTTACCAAGATTAAATAATGATTACCTTCCTTTAATATACTATATATCACCCTTATTTATATTTGCCTGGATTGCTTTGATAATTGCTGCAAGAAGATTTAGAAAGAATTTAATTTTTGGAACGTTATTCTTCTTGTTCGCTATTTCTGTTATGTTACAAATTGTTCCGGTCAGCCAGGGTATTGTTACCGAACGATATACATATATATCTTATATTGGTTTGTTTTATATTGTTGGTCAATTGATTCATTCGTTAGTAAACAGTGAATATTGGAATATAAGCATAATAAAGAATATTTCATTGGCATTTTTCTTTTTTATGATTTTCCTGTATTCAATTTTAACTATTAACCGTACAAGAGTATGGGAAGATACATATACTTTAATGAGTGATCTGGTTGAGAAATATCCTGATAGACATTTTGGATACATCGGTTTAGGTAATTCATATCTAATTGAACATGATTATGAAAATGCTTTTGTATATTTTGATAAAGCAGTACAGCTAGAACCCAGAAGTTATCTTCCTTTTTACAGTCGTGGAGGCACAAGATTAAAATTAAATGATTATGAGGGTGCTCTTTATGACTTTAATATTTCCAGAGAATTAAAACCAAATTACACACATACTTATAATAATTTAGGTGTTGTAAAATCATACCTTGGCGACCTGGAAGGATCTTTATCAGATCTAAATAAAGCTATAGAATTAGATCCTGAAAATTATGAAGCATACAACAATTTAGGAAACTTTTATGCTAAAAAAAATAATTTTGCTGAAGCAATAAAATATTTTGATAAAACAATTAAAATAAATCCATATTTATTTGATGCATATCTGAACAGAGGAAATGCCAAAATTGAATTAAAACAATTTGCTGCTTCAATTCCTGATTTTGATGCTGCAATAAAATTAGAGCCTCAGAAAGCAGGAGTAATATATAACAGGGGAAGCGCTAAACTATTCCTGGAAGATATTCCCGGAGCTTGTACAGATTGGCTGATAGCAAGCAAGATGGGTTATCAGAATGCAGATATAATGCTTAAAAAATATTGTGGAGATCATTCAGATGAGTTAAGCGCTGCTATTGAGAATAAAAATTTTATAAATGACCAGTATCCAAACGGACAACAGAAATATTGGATAATTGTTAATATTGAAAATAAAGATACTATAAAAAAATTCAGGCATTACAATGAACAAGGAATTGTAATTGAAGAAGGAATAATTGTTAATGGATTATATAATGGAAAAGTTAACTGGTTTTATGACAACGGTATTATAAAAACAAGTGGGTTTATGAAAGATACTATTCCATATGGTATTTGGAAAGAATATTATATAAAGGGAATTTTAAAAGCTCAATATAAGCTCTTAAATGGTATTAAACATGGTTCGTATCAATATTTTCAT
>DAOVJU010000280.1 GCA_030632095.1 Chlorobiota bacterium | reverse complement strand
GTTAGGAACGAACAAGATGTTGTTGTTGTACATAAATTGTAGCCATTTATCGTCATAAGGATCAACAAGTTCTTTGAAACTATCTAGTACAACAGGATAATCAATTACACCTTTAACTAAGCGATCCTCATGATATAAAGCTTTAAAATACTTCGTGTAAGGTTTTTCTCTACCTTTCTCGCAAAAGGCGTAAAACTCCAAGTTCTCGTCCTTAGCTCCGTCAGCGACATCAAGAGCTGAATGAGAGGCTACACATCCAATTGCGATATTTTCTGGGTCATATTTCTCTAAAAAACCAAGGATTTCCTTTCGATCAAGCATACTTTATTCACCCACCATTAATTACTATTTTTTCAAAATGGTCATAAATGTGACTTTTGGCCGCCATCATGTAACAATTTTATCGAGTTTCTTCTTCGCGATAGCCATTTTAATCTCTTTAGCGATTCTTTTTCCCATATACATCTCTTCACCGTGCTTTACATAAGCATATGGAGAAATTCCTATGCCAACATTTGTTCCTGCAACAATTCTTGCTGAAATTTCAAAGGTAAATATCTCGGGAACATCTGTAACTATGGTTTCAAGACAAAAGGGTCCTATAATGCCAGGAGGTGCAATTTCTTCTGAAATTTTGGCCACATTATCGCCCATTCGGATATACTCTGATAATAATGATTCTCTTATGGTTATAGGGATATTACCAACAACTGTATACGTATGTTCCACTTGTTTTATCTGTCCAAGATGTTTTCCTGTATCCCATTCATATACATCAACCATTGCTCCCTTTGGATAATCTGCTGCAGGCCAATAATATAACTCACCATATAATACATGAGAGTCAGCAGCATATGTTATCATAGTAGATCCATCTGCGCTTGCCCCTTTTGTAATAAGAAAGTTGGTACATGAAAAACCTTTCAGGCCAATTAATAAAATTCCAATTGTAATTGAAATCAATAAAGTTGTTTTTTTCATTTTTTCTTTTTTTGGTAGGTAAATGTTTTCAATTTATGGTTATTACATATAAATTGCTTATTCTTATTCATTAGATTATTATTTCACATTCTACCTACAGTTAAACATTATCAAATAAATTAGTTTACGAATTATGCAAAAATAGAAAAATAATTCATTTTCCATTTATTTTACTTAGAATGTTAAAATTACTGAGATCTGATTTCATCTCTTTCTAATAACCTGAGTTCGATATAAAATTAAATTTACAGAAACCAAAGAGAGGGTGAGATTTTGAGAATAAAACTTGAAAAAATAACGAGTTATTTTAAAACATTTTATTCTATAATTGTTATATAACCGAACAAAATAACAGTACAGTTATTAGAAGAACCTTTTGCCCCTACGGTCATATGCAATGAATTTAACAGGAAGTTTATCGTATGAATGATAGCTTTGAATTTCAGGTATTACATCTTCATCATCTTCATCATAATACCATTTAATTACAATATCCTTTTTTGTTTGATAAGCACTTTCAATTTTGGCAAATACTGATGACATCATCTTTGAGGATGCAGTGTTTTGATAATCTAACTTAAATTCAAAAACAACTTCGGTATTAATTTTTGCTAATTCATTTTCAATCCAATTTAATATAGGTTCATATGTTTCAGCTGTATTTTCAGGATAACTATTCCCCTTTATCTCATAAATTCTTCTAGCCGGATCAAACATTATCCTGGGAGAGTTTGTTGTTTTATTTATTACAAGCTTATTCACCTATATTTTATAGATTTAATATCTAATTACTTTTTCGCTAACAAATATAATAATTTTTAAGAATCATTTATTTTGATTTTCGAAAAGTTAATTAACAAAATGTAAATCTTAATTACTTTAACTTAACTCGATTGTTAAGATTTTGTATTAATATTCCTGCAACAATTAATATAAGTCCAATTATTGTTGTGAAATAAATATTTTCTCCAATAATATAATGTAAAAATACCAGTGAAATAAAAGGTGATAAAAATACATAATTACCTATTCGTGCAGTTGACTGTGTTAATTGCATAGCTTTCAACCAAAACAAAAAAGTGATTCCCATTTCAAATAGTCCAATATATACAAGAATAAAACTCTCATTAAAGTCCGGTAATTTTGGTGGATTTTTTAATACTAAGCAAAAGATTAAGGTATATAAAAAACCAAACATGCAATTCAGAAATAATTTTATTGTTTCATCAAGTTTGTTTTTAGAATTGTAAATCCAGAATAAGGCCCAAATTACAGAACTGCCAAGTGCAAGGGAAACACCTAAAGGTTCAGTTATTTTATAATCAGAAAGATTTCCAGTTGAAGAGATAAAGAATACACCAGAAAAGCTTATTAATATGGCAAAAAGACTTTTTAATGAAATTTTTTGTTTGAGTATGGGAATTGATAAAATTACAAGCATAATGGGCCATGTATAATTTAATGGTTGAGCTATTTGAGCTTCCAATACAGCATACGATTTAAAAATAAATAAATAGTAAATAAAAGGATTTAGAATGCCCAATAATGCCATGTTTCTTATATCTTTTAAGTGAAGTTTTTTAAATATAAATAACTTTTTCTCAATTAATATTATTATAAAAAGTATTAGGCTTGAAATTATTGATGTATATAATAAAAGATGCATGTAATTTATTGTTCTCAATGCTATCTTAAAGGCAGTGGCTATTGTTGACCAAAAGAATATTGCTGTTAACACATATATTGTAGCTTTTTGTTGATCTTGCATTTAAAAGAAAAGTATAATTGAAAGATTAATATTATATTAAATATAAAAAAAGGGTTGTAACAAATGAATTTAACTTGAATTATTACTCACTAACACTCACGAAAAATTTAATGAAATTTTATTATTACATCAGGTTATAATGCAAGAAAGTATCAGGAATACTTTATTCCAATAATAAGAATATCATCAATTTGATCTCTGTCGTCCATCCAATCCTTTATTGTAGAATTTAATATTTTTTTTTGCTCAGCTAAATTTTCATCATTCATTGTGGCTAATAACTCCCTGAAACGGTGTAATTTGAATTTCTTATCTCTTTTACCACCAAACTGATCTACATATCCATCTGTAAACATATAAATTTTATCATCTTTTGATAAAACAAATTCCTGCTGACTAAATGCAGATGGCTTAAATGCAGAATATCCAATAGACATTCGGTCTGCCTTAAGCTCAATTATTTTATTATCTCGTATAATATAAACAGGATTCATTGCTCCTGCATATATCATTTTTCCATGAGATTTATCAATAGTAATTACCGATATATCCATTCCATCATATGTTTCAAAATCCTGTTCTTCCTTATGAAATGCTTGTATCACATTCTTCCTTAACCTGTTAAGTATTTCTTTTGGTTTTGTAATTTTTTTCTCCAGTATTATTTTATTCAGAAAAGATATTCCAATCATACTCATTAATGCTCCCGGAACACCATGACCGGTACAATCAGCTACTACTATTATATCAATTTCATTGATTGTAGCAATCCAGTAGAAATCACCACTCACAATTTGCTTAGGTTTATAATAAATAAAAGCATCTTTAAACTTTTTTTTCAGATTTTGTTCCGTTGGAAGCAACGCTACTTGTATTCGCTTTGCATAACGAAGGCTTGATGTTATATCCTTGTTTTTTTCTTCTATTTCCTCCTGTGCTTTTTTTAGTTTAGTAATATTTGAATCAATTGATATCAATTTAGTGATCCTTCCTTCATCACCAAGAATAGGCGTTAATGTTGTCTGTGTCCAAATTTCATTTCCTGATCGGGTCTTTTTCAATGCTTCATAAGTAATTGGTTGTTTATCCCCAAACCATACACTTATCAGATCTATTATTCTTACGTTTGCATCTGCTCCTATTAACTTATTCGGGTTTTTGTTTATTATCTCATCTAATTTATATCCATACATCGAAGTAAATCCTTTATTTATCCATTCAAACTTCCCTTTAGGATCCATTATCACTACTGCATTATCTGTTTTCTCAGCAACAAGGGAAAGCTTCTCAAGCTCCTTATTCGTTAATTCAAGTTGTTTGGTTTGAACTAGAATTTGTTTTTTTTGTTCAAGTACTTTTATCAGGTAATATGATTTTTTTTTATTGGTTTTAACCAGATTGTGGTATGTTTTATCTCTAACTCTCTCAAAAACTATTGCCAAGAGATAAACAGTAATATTGGTTGCCATAAATCGAATTTTGAAATTATGTTTGTATTCAAACATAAAATCGGGCTGCCAACAAAAAAGTATTATAGTAATTGCAAATAGTATAAATGTAAATAATGAACCTTTTTTACCATTTAGAGTAAAAATGCTAAGTATGGGGTAAGTATAATACCAGAAATATAAATCTTCGCTTTCTGTTGAAGCAATTAAAAAATATAATTGCAGAATCAACATTAGAATTACAATAAATACTCCGGCAATTTTATAGTTTTTGGTGATTTGCAGAAAAATAAAATTTACTAAAACAAACACTGCCGAAATGAAAAGAATAGAAGCGTGGATGAATAAATTTTCTGAAAATGTTTTAATACCAAAAAAAAACATAAAAAAGATACCTACGAAGCTAAACAGGTTAATTACTACTGTTTTCCTGACAGGCTCATCCGCAAAACTTCCTTTAATACCACTTCTGGTTATATTTATTAATGTGTTGTATATATTTAAAACGTTTTTTTTACGCATTTTAATAACTTGATTCTCTGCAATGTATAAAATTACAAATATTATTTTCAGGTATTACAACAAAATAATTGATATATATCAGTTTTTACCAGTAAAAATTTATTGCTAATTATGCTTTATTTCATAAAATATAAATCCTTTCTATATTATTTTTGTATGTGATACATCTAAGAAATGAATTTATTCATTTCGAAGTTGTTTTGAACATTAATAAAAGTCTGATCCAAAAGTATTCTAATGGAAAAGAGAATTGGAGGTGTCATTATCCTTGTAAAAGAAAAAGATAATGTGCCAGTTTTAAATGAAATTATTTCTTCTCATAGCGACATTATAATAGGTCGCCAGGGCATTCCAATTAGAGATAAAGTAAACTTAATTTCCTTAGTTCTGGAAGGTACTACAGATCAGATTAGCTCATTAACAGGGAAAATTGGCAGGCTCAGTGGAATTCAAATTAAATCAGTATTGCTTAAAAATTCTACAGGGTAAATCAATTTTCTAATTAGTGCGTGTCTATAAAGTCAAGAGTTTGTTCAGAAAGTTCGAGTTCTAGGCTTGCGAAGCCTGAAAAATGGGAGTTTACTTTTGTAAATGACCATTTTGAAGGCAAGCATAACGACGAAATCGGACTTTATGGACAGACTCTTCTATGTTGTAATCCAAATTTATT
>DAOVJU010000560.1 GCA_030632095.1 Chlorobiota bacterium | reverse complement strand
TTGTACCTGTTTGCCGAAGCTTTTTCATAATAAGCCGTTGAAAATTCAAATGTCATTGAGTTGTTTTCATATTTTAATAATGGTATTAACTGCCGGGGCTGCTTTAATGAAGCAGATATATAATAATTAGCATTTATTAATGAATCGTTATAATTTGTACCATAAAAAATAACAGAATCTTTACCAAGTGTAACTTTTCTAATAAGAGAGTGGAATTGTGTATCATAATTTTTCTTAATTTTTGGATCATAAAGAAGTAAGCCATCGATTGTACTGATCCATATTAGACCATTTTGCCCGGGAAATATTTTATACGTGGAGCCGGTTGATATTTTTTTAAATGGAACAGGATCCAATTTATATGCTTCATTCCGGCCTTTTGTTAATTTACCAATACCTATATCTGAAAATACAAGGATTTTGTCATCAGTATCAGCATAAATTTGTGTAACACCAACAGAATATTCGTTAAATATTTTTCCGAAAGTTGTTTCAGGAACGAACTTAATAATAGTGTCATTGCTATCTGTCCCTGATGATAAAATTGCTTTGTAAATCCCTTTTTGTGTCGCAACAACTATATTGTTATTTATGTAATAAACATAATTATAGTCAAGTTTGGGCAAACCATCAGATGTATCATAACGGGTTATATGAAAATCAGAAATATCCTGGCCTGGAAATTCAATATGAATTATTCCGTTATAAATTGCTGATAACCAGAGATCTCCTTTATCATCGCTGACTATATTGTTAATTAAATCACTGATATGGTTGAATTTTTCATGATAGATGAGTTTTACCTTTGCATTATTATTAGAAAAAAGAGATGTGGTTTTATTATTATTGACATCCTGGTTTTGATTACCAATAGCAGGCATAATTTCTAAAGATGCAAAGCCATTAGCTAATCCAAGAAAAATATGATCAGGAAACTTTTTTGACTGGTAAAAGGAATAAATTTTTTCCTTTTGATACAATTCTTCAGCCAGGGTATCGTGAATTTGAACAAATCCCTGAGAAACAGAAGCCAATAAAAAATCATATTTTCTTTTTTTGTTTTTTACAGAAATAAAATCCCAGCAATCCAGCCTGGTATTGCTTATGTGTTTAAAATTATACTTATCGTCAATAATATTCATTTTATAATCAGGCAGGTAGAAAATACCATTTAATGTATTTGCATATATCTTCCCATTATACATTATAACAGACAAAACAAGATCTTCAAGGCCATTTGATTTGTCAAATTTTGAAATGGGCGAACTAATTTCTATTTCTGAAATTCCATTGTCTGATGCTGCCCATAAATTTTGATTCCTGTCAACAAATAAATTATTTATGCTGTTATTTTGTAAGCCCCTGTTTTTATTGATAACTCGGATTAATTTTCCATTTTTATCCATAATAATAATCCCGCCGCTTAATGTTGCAAAAGCATAGCGGTTATTATTAATTGTTACAGCACCGTATAGATCATGATGATTAATATATTCATCAATTTCAGTGTTGAATTTTTTCAGGACTGAAGATAATACATTATTATATTCGCCATCTATAGATGATATTTCCCCAAAATCATAAATATAAAATCCTTTATATTGCGTTCCGATAAGGATTTTTTTATCAGTATAAGGTAAAATTGCAATCCTTCCGAAACCTGATGTAAATTCTTCTGTAAAGGGCAATAATTTAAATACATTGCCTTTTACTATATACATTCCGCTATCTCTCTTGACTACAAATAATTCATCGTTTACAAGGTATCCGTTATTTGAAGAATATTCTGATGGTAAGATGTTAATAGAATCATTATAATAACGGAATATTTTTTTTGCTGATAAAAAATAAATTCCATGAGTGGTTGAATAAATTTTCCATATATCATTAAAATTTTTATCCTGTTCATTAAGCATATTTCTTAATGATATATAAATTAATTTTCCTGATGGATCACTTGCAAGGTATCCAAATTCGTTAAGTGCACCCACGAAAATTGTTCCGTTTTTATTTATTGATAATGAACGGACTACAGAATTGTTTGAAACTTCTATTAATTCCCAGTTTTTCCCGTCAAATTCTATCACGCCATGTGAATTTCCAAAATACATAACTCCTCTTTTATCCTGGGTTATTGCCCAGTTTTGCGGGCTGTTTTTATATTCTTCAGGCGTATAGTTTCGAATGAAAGGAGAACCTTGCTTATTTTGTATGCCGTAATATACTTCCTGAGTTGAATTTGGCGTTTGAGCAAAGCTTTGTTGAATGTTGAATATTGATTGAAGGATGAATAATACAAAAACAGAAAGGAATGTTGGATATTGCATTTTAAATATTTTCTTATAAAGATAATTTAAATCCTGAATCCCATAACCAGTATATCGTCAACCTGAAAGCTACTTCCTTTCCAGTTAATGAAGGTACTTTTTATAATCGCTTTTTGTTCTTCCATGGATTTGTCATGAATGCTTAATAATAATTCATTAAATCTTGTACTCATGAATTT
>DAOVJU010000453.1 GCA_030632095.1 Chlorobiota bacterium | reverse complement strand
TTCATACGTGCGAAATAGGTATAATCACCGTCCAGTATTTCTTCCATGTAATTATCAGTATTATATTTTGAAATATACCATTTTAAGCCAAATACTTCAGTAACTTCGGTTAATGTAAATACTGTACCAAGGCCATCATCATCATATCCCCCGTCAATATATCCTCTTGTTGACACAGATGCAGTAACTGAATCAGGACAACGGGCATATGTTGAATCATTTACAACAAATCCCCAATGGTCAATATTATTATCTGGTAACTCCTCAACATTATCCATTGTTACATTCATATCTAAAGAATACCATCCATAATTTTCAGGTGTAAAATCAACTGCTCCATATACTGAATCTATATCAGCAGCATTTACATTTATAGCATTTGTCTCAAAAGTTTCTATTACTGCCATTTCACCATCAAGAGTTGCTTTACGTGAAACAGTTGTAGTCATTTTCACATTTGTTTGATCATTTAAACCAAAGTTTTCGACGGATCCCCTAAAACCTACAAACGGTTGTACCTGGTCAATCGGAATACTTTCATAAAAACCTCCATGTTGCATGTATCCGGGAATCAATACACTACCTTCCGGCGGTTCTGTTTCCCATGCATAAAATGCCCATGTATCAGTTAAAACCATATCGTTATTATAAGGAACAGTAATAGCAATATCATCAACATTCCAGAAATAATGCGAACTACCATATGCATGAAAACGGATATAAACACTACTATATCCGGCAGCCGTAGCTGAAACATTTATTTCAAAATGCTCATCTTGATTAGGGGCATTAATGGCAGCATTAATATTCAACTGGTATGAATCCCAATGTGCCAATCCGGGGTTCTCAGGATCATAATCATTACTTACGTCCACATCATAACGCATTCCGGTGAAATAACGATACTGCTGATGCAGTTCAACAACAACACCAATTTGGGCTGAAAAATCCTGTTCAGGAGCTTGAATGTAAGCATCAACATCTAAAGGATTTGGGACCATTTCCCCTTCATCTGGCCCGGCAAATTGCGGAATTGTATTATAACCATCAGCATTCATGGTCATGAATCCATTATCCGCAGTTGGTGATTCAATATAACCTCTTGTGTATTTACCAAAAACTGAATCAGCAGTCCAGAACCATGGCATGCATTCACCGGATAAATCAACATTGGTCCAATCATCCGGCAAGCTACCATCAAAATCTTCAGTATAGAGTATATCGCCACCGGCTTTCACATCCATACTTTCTACAACAATGGTCCTGTCAGATGCAGTTAAAGCATGTTGTTTTTGAGTTTTTTGTGCAAATACAAATCCAGTAAAAGCAACAAACATTAAAATCAAGGTAAATTTTCTCATAATTTTTCTTTTTTTATGTTAAATAATATCCTCGTTAAATAAATTGCGAATTACAAATATAATAAAAACTTAACTTTGGTTGAGCAGCCAAAAGCAAGAAATGCCAATACAACATTAATTTTTAGAATCGTTTTCATAATTAATAATTTTAGAATTTATTACTATGATATGTATATTACAAAAAGAGTTGCATTTATTAAGATTTAGTGAGACATTAGCATTATACATTAGTTTGATTTGGTAAGCTTATCTAAAAAGCGGTAAATTGCGTCTATATTAAGCATTACACCTTGAAAACGATATAAATAATCAATTGTCTTTAATTTACTCAAGGGGAATTAATTCTAGCGCGCTTTTGCAAAGCGTGCTGAATTATTAGAGGCGAAATTATAATAATAAAACATAAATAATACAGAGTTTATCAACCTGCAAGGTTAAGCAAATTAATGAATACATATATGGTAGATTAAAAGCATTTTAAAATAATTTCAACCTCGCAGGTTTTTTTATGTAACGGAGAGCCGGGAACTCTCTCACAAGGCACTTCTTAATTCAATATTCGTTGTTCGCTAATTGAAATTCAATAAAACCAATATCCTGCTTAGCATGTGTTATCATTTGAAATTTCATTATTTTAATGCATATTTGGATATACTAAATCCAATAAAGAAGCAAATATGGATATGATAAGACGATATTTTGAATATCTTGTCCTGCAATTTCCTGGTACTTTTATTTTGGCGAATTTTATAGTATATTCTTTCTTAAAAAGAAATGAGCAATAGGCTTTTTTCGCATATAAAATGCTTGGTAGTGTTTATCCAAATTCATTGCTTTATTACTAAAACCTATTCCGAGATTGAAAAAACCATCAAAATCATATGTTAATTGAGCTGAATAAAACAGATAGGTAAACGTTTTCTTATCCTCGAATTCATATTCCTTTATTAGTGTACAGCTTTCAGCTTCTATTTGAATGTCCAGTTCTTTATATAATTGCCTTATAATTTGAGCTCGCAGTTCAATACCTGCTATATTCTGGTATTGATAATCGGTATAAACAGCCCATTGTGAAAACTTATTGTTATAATTCATTAATGGGTACAAATACCTGCCAACTGTATAGCCCATATGAGCATTACTATTCACATTATATAAATTATTTCTATAACTTATTGAATCATTTCGGTGCCCGAAATTATACATCCAGCCATAATACCTGAATTCAGGATTTATTGAAAGTAAAAATTTTGATAAATTTACATTGAACTCGCCTCCAACCAGCAAAGCACTATTTTCCTGAACATTAATGTATGGGGCGCCTTTTATTTCATATTGAAAATACAGATTGTTATTATCTGAAAATTTATAATCACCCCAGATACCATAGTTTAAGTATGTTGGATTACCAAAGACGTTTTTATTTATTTCATATGGTTCAAAAATCAAAGTATCCTTAAAAGTAAGAACGAAATTATTTTTTGATAGGTTCAATCCAATAGTTAATCCTTTGTTTGGTTCTTTATTTGCAGAAAATCCAACACTTAAGTCATAAGTTTCTTCGAGGTTTAATCCAATATATCTTGATAAATCACCAATTTGATGATATTTTAAGAAAAGCTTCTTCCAGCTAAGAATTAAATCTGAACCCTGCGTATCAAGATTGTAGATTTTAAGTCCCTGATGCACTTTGTTGTTTAAAAAATTGCCAAGCTGAAATGATACTTTAAGTTCACTATTCAATAACTTTAATTTTTCATTGAAACTAAAATTATAAATCGGCAAGATCACCACATTTTCCATATCATATACTCCATAGGACATGCCACGGTGTTCAAGTAGTATATCAAGCTCTAGGTCATATTTGTTCTTATATGATGTTTTGCTTTTAATTAAGGCATAAAAGGCACCATGAAACAAGGGATTATCACTAACAACTTCTGTTCTGGGAGAAACACGATTTCCCCAATAATCGCTAACATGATCCATCCTTATTGAGCCACAAGTTCCATGATTAAGCTGATAATTAAATTGGGCTTCATTTTTTAGCGTAAATTTTATATTGGAAGAATCACTTTTTACCTGTGTGAATCCGTTCAAGATACCCGTAAAACCAACTAAAAGCAATATAAACCTTTTGCAAAAATTCATGTTAATATTTTGTATAAAAAATACTATGTCCATTCTTGCTTCGTGAAAGTATTCCTACTTTACTATAACTAGTCAAACCTGAAAAAGCATTTAAATAGTTGATATCTAGTGCTGTAATGTTAATAAATTAGCAATATATGTGATTCT
>DAOVJU010000163.1 GCA_030632095.1 Chlorobiota bacterium | reverse complement strand
TGAATTAGAAAAATTAAGTGCAATAATGACTAAAAATCCGTCACTATATCTTGAAGTTACTGGTCATACCGATTCAAAGGGAAGCACAGAATATAATTTAGCATTATCAAAGAAAAGATCACGATCGGTAATAGAATATATTGCCGCAAAAGGAATTGATAACGAAAGATTTGTTGCAAAAGGAGTTGGTGAAGAAGATAAAATTGCCATTAATCAAAATCCTGATGGAACTGATAATCCTGAAGGAAGAAAATATAACCGCAGGGTAGATATTAAGATTTTAAGATCAAATAATGATAATATTGTGATTTATGATGTTTATGTGCCTGAACACCTTAGATTAAAGAAAAGCCTTACATATTCAATACTTCTTGTTGAAACAAACGAAAATCTTGAAGCAGAATATTTTAATAAATATGAGGATGATGCAATTAGTAATGTCTGGATTTCTCCAACAAGCAATGGATATGTATACAGTGTTGGTGAATACACAAAAAAATCTGATGCAATACCTTTATTAAATAAAGTTGTAGATATAGGTTTCCCTAATGCAAAAATTATTAACAATCTTGAATTAAAGAAATTACATGATAGCGGCACTCCTACAGCGAAAGCTGCCAAACAAAAAGAAAAAGAGATACTTAAAACAGGAACATTCACTATTCAACTTATGGCATTGAAAAACCCGGTAGAATTAAGTTATTTTAGTAATGTAAGTAATGTAAAAAAACACCTGGGAAAAGACGGGTATACCAGGTATACATATGGTGAATACATTGGCTATTACAAAGCAAAAGAAGCTATTCAGGAAATAGTAAACAAAGGATATACTGATGCATTTGTTGTAAATGTGGAAAGGTATAAATGAATCTAGTCTAAAAAGGGTGTTTTCGTCATTGCGAACGAAGTGAAGCGATTTCAACCTGTTGTACTACAAAGATATAGATTGCTTCGTTCCTGCCAATGACAGAATTTTAATAACTTAATAAAAATGAATATACTTGAAGGAGAGAATATATTTCTTCGACCACTGGAACCTGATGATGTTGACCTGCTTTATAAATGGGAAAATAATTCAGAAGTATGGCAAATCAGTAGCACCCTTGTTCCTTTTTCCAGGCATATACTTCAAAAATATATTGAAAATTCAACACAGGATATATACACTGCTAAACAATTAAGATTGATAATTGATTTGAAAGGTATTGATAGCAAAACGAAAAGTAAATCCATTGGTACAATTGATTTATTTGATTTTGATGCTTATCATTTACGAGCCGGTATTGGAATATTAATTATTGAAGAGGATAGAAATAAAGGTTATGCTGATGAAGCACTAAAAATATTAATCAACTATTCCTTCACTTATCTTCATCTAAATCAGCTTTATTGCAATATTGAAACTGATAACAAAGTGAGTATAAAACTTTTTAAAAACAATAATTTTAGAATTGCCGGTGAGAAAATTAATTGGGTTAAAACACATAATGGCTGGAAAAACGAATACTTTATGCAATTGATAAATTCAAAATAAGTTTATCTGATCAATTTGTAGTCAGGTATATCATTTAAAAAAAGGTATTTCTTATCTGAATAATCCAATTTACAGCAATAATGAACTATCCCATTAGTAACAATTAAATAATCCACCTTCAATTTCATATTATATCGTGCTATCTGGTCAAAGGCTTCCTGGCTTATTTTTATTTCAGGTGCCTTACATTCAACCAGCACTTTTATATCTCCCTTATTATTATAAACTGCAATATCGCAACGGTTCTTTAACATTTTATAATTTACCGGCATTTCAACACTAAACAAACTTTCAGGAAATTGTTTCTCTTCTATTAAATAGCTAATAAAATTTTGCCTAACCCATTCCTCAGGCGACAGAAATACATATTTTTTTCTTATTCTATCAAAAATAAACAACTTTTTGCCTTTCTTTTTTAACCGAAAATTATATTTAGGTAAGTTTAATTCTTTCAAATCTTAAATTCTTAATAAGTTTTGCAATAAATGTTAATTATTGTAATATATAACCGGATACATATTGCTTAATATTTACTAATTTTCCACGCATGAATTTTATAAAGTTAAATATAAAACCATTTAATTATATTATTAATAAAAAATACTATGTATCTGAAATTTGAACAAATAATAAAGGAATTAAAACAAAAAATTTATCGTCCGATTTACCTTTTAATGGGTGAAGAGTCATATTATATTGATAAAATAACAGATTTCATATTAGAAAATGTTTTAACTGAAGAAGAAAAATCCTTTAATCAAACTGTTTTATATGGAAGAGATACTGATGCTGCAACAATTATAAATACATCAAAGCGCTTTCCTATGATGGTAAAAAATCAGGTTGTTGTTGTAAAAGAAGCACAATACCTGAAAAAAATTGACGATCTTATATATTACACAAAACAACCCGTTAATTCAACTATACTTGTTCTAAACTACAAATATTCAAATCTCGATAAACGTAAGAAACTGTATAAATCTATTTTAGCTAAGGGAGCAATTTTGGAATCTAAAAGGCTTTATGAATATCAAATTCCACCATGAATTGTAAACTATTTAAAATCAAGGGATTACACTATAGACCCAAAAGCGGCAGCTTTACTCTCAGAATTTCTTGGCGTTGATTTAAAAAAAATCGCAAATGAATTAAATAAACTTTTTATAATACTTCCTGAAAAAACTATAATTACTCCTGAGATAATTGAAGCAAATATTGGAATTAGTAAAGAATATAATGTATTTGAATTACAAAAGGCACTTGGTGCTAAAAATGCATCAAAAGCATATATAATAGTTGACTATTTAGGAAAAAACCAGACTATTAATCATATTAGTGTAACACTCGGAATCCTTTTTTCATATTTTAGTAAACTTTTAATATTTCATGAGATAAAGAAAGAACCTAATTCAGAAATAGCTGCAAGGTTAAAAATCAATCCATATTTTGTAAAAGATTATAAAAATGCAGCAAATAATTACACACGAATTAAAATTAAAACTATAATTTCTGATTTAAGGGAATATGATACTAAATCAAAGGGAATAAACAATGTATCAGCTTCTGCTGCTGAATTACTAAAGGAATTAACGTTTAAAATACTCAATTGATAACGCATGTTTTATTAAATGTTCAAAAAACTTCAAAAAATTTATTTCATTTCTGAAATTGTTTTTATTAAATTTAAGACTTTAACAATAAAAAAAACTATAAAACATTGGAATTATTTGTACATAAAGGTACTGATGATGAACCTGAAATAATTTTAGATGAAATAAAATCAAAATTTCATATTTCAGGAATTTCTACTCCAGAAGATGCTATTGAAATATATACTAATGTACTAAGCTGGATTGACAAAGTTGGACCAAACCTCAATTCAAGCCTCACATGTGAGTTTTTCTTTATTTATTTAAGTAGCGCATCACACAAAATGATTTTTGCTATTTTAAAGCGGCTTGAAGATTTTTGGAAAAAAGGGAAAGATATAAAAGTTGATTGGAAATATGAAGATGCAGACGATGATATGCGTGAATTGGCTGAAGACTTTTCTGATTTGATAGAAATACCCTTTAAAATAATTTGTGTATATTAATTACTATTAAAATTAATTAGTGTTTGAACGGAAATCCTATATCCTGCATTGTACTTTAAAAACATGAAAATTCAGCTAATTCACCCCGTTAAATATTGGCGAAACGCAAAGCTGAAATGTCTATAAATAAGTATTATCTAACAGGGTAAATGTTTATTGAAAATTGCATAATAATTTGCGATTCATTTTCATCAATTTATCAAATATCCCGAGTTCTGTTTTCATTTTAAATCATACAATCAATCAGATGTTATAGCATTTCTTTAAATATATTTGCCATTAACATCAAATAATTATGAAATGACATTAATAATAATAATAATTACTTGCTTAATTTCAATTTTAGCTTTTAGCAATAAAGAATTATTTTACAGATTTCAATTAAATTCTTACCAGGTTTATCATAAAAAAGAAATCTTAAGAATGATAAGTCATGGTTTTTTACATGCTGACTGGTTACATCTGATTATAAACATGATTGTTTTATATTCGTTTGGAAATGCAGTAGAAAAATATTTTCATTATTATTTTAAATATCCTGTATTATACTTTATCTTATTCTATTTTCTAGCTATTATTATTTCAAGTTTGTTAAGCGTTTTTAAGCAAAAAGACAACCATTTATACAATACTGTTGGGGCATCGGGAGCTGTATCTGCTATAGTGTTTGCAAGCATATTTTTTAATCCATGGCAAAAAATATATTTCTATGGCATTATTGGTTTACCTGGTGTTGTGCTTGGCATATTATATTTAATTTATTCTTATTATATGAGCAAAAAAAGTAAAGATAATATTAATCATGATGCACATTTTATTGGCGCTGTTTTTGGCTTCATTTTTCCTTTAATAATTGATATCAATTTAATAAAAATCTTTACAAGCCAAATAACATCATTTTAGATATATTTAGTATATTTAATTAATTAAGTATGAGTTCAGTATAAAAACTCTTTTTTCGCCACCAAAGCACAACGTATATCTTCACGAACAGGATGAGCGAAGTCATGTGTGTGTGAGTAAAAACACAAAATCTCACCAAAATATATATGCTAGATTTTCAGCAATTTGTGTAATTTGGTGTTTTAGTGGCATTTTTCAATTCTCTACCTTTTTTGACAGGACTCAGCAATTTATTAAGATTACTGACAAGTTATCATGCTTAATTATTATTGTATTTTAAAACGTCAAATAATTAACAGCAAAATTAACAATTTTAGTGTAAAATATCATTATTTTTGTTGTAGTTTTTAATAAGCCTGAAACATATGTTTATCATTGATTTCTAAGCTTCTATCAAACTGTTACAATAATTAAAAACTAAACATATTAACAATCGTATCTTTAGGTATCAAATTGAATTATCATTTTAGTATTAGAGCCATGAAACATTTATCTCACAACCGTGAAAAGGGAAAAATTATAATAACTTTTCTTGGAATATTATTTCTTTCTGTAAATACTTCTTTTGCACAAACTTTTTATTCCCAGGGAACAGGGAATTTCAGTGTACTAACCAACTGGGATACCAACCAGGGAGGTGGCGGGACCGACCCAATCGCGTCCGAACTTATTAGCGGGGCATGTACCTTTATTATTCAGGATGGCCATACAATTACTATTAACGATAGTGTTAACATTGCCAGTCTTACTATTGGACAAGGAACCTCAGGAACACTGACAATAGGTAATAATACAACTGCGAGAAACCCTGTGATACAAGGTGCTGTAACAGTTAGTGCCGGTGCAACTTTTAATGTAGGCTTGTTTAATGCAACTCATACGGTTTATATACAAGGAACAATTACAAACAATGGTACTATTGGTTTTCGTAATTCTTCAAACCAGGTAGCTAATGTTGTTTTAGATGGCACGTTTAACATTAACGGGGCAAACACACCACAATTTAATAACATAACTTTTAATACAGGAACAGTAACAGCAGGCGATACTCTTGATATTGAAGGTACTGTAACTATTGAAACCGGAGCTGTTTTCGCAGATGGCGGGTTCACACATACAATAGCCGGCAACTGGACTGAAAACGGAACCGGGCAAAGATCAGGTTCAGGTACAATAGTAATGGATGCTTCATTGGTTCAGCAAATAACTGCTGCTGCTACATTTTATGATCTGACATTAAATGGCGGTGGTGTAGTTTCTATCGTAGGAAATATAACAGTAAGCAACGATTTTGTTCTTACTAATAATACAACTGTAAATACTGCTTCTAATAACCGTTTTAATGGTGACTTTACTGTTAACGATGGCAGCGAATATTCAGCATCTGACGGATATATTTACCTTTATGGCACATCTGCACAGGCAATTAACATTGGTAATAATGCAACATTCGACAGGGCTTACTTCAGATATGTAGGAGTAAAAACCATTACAGGTAATATGACTTGTAACGACTTAACTTATTTTTATAGCGACGCCACTGTGAATGACGCTGTGGCAGGAACACAAAGCCACTCACTATATGGAATGCGAATAGATGGTACATGTAATTTTTCAGGTTCTATTACTTTTACTGGTGCTACTATTTATACTAATGGTGATGCAAGCTTAACACTTGGTACTGCTGAAGTTAATATCGAAGGAAATTGTAATATCCAGGCAAACGATACAGTTAAAGTTGACAGTAATTTTAACATAAATTCAGGATACTTAGTAGTAAACAATAATTCTTCTATGGAAGGAATACACGAAGATACATTAAATATTAGCGATGGAGCTACACTTTATTTGAGAGGTATTGATGTATTCCCTACTGGTTTTGAAGCTTATATTTTTAGTACAACTTCTACAGCAAGATACGATGCGCAATTTGATCAAACTGTAAGAGGTGGTGTAACTTATGGACGATTATTCCTGCGTTATCAAACAAAAACTGCTGATGGTGCTTTAGATATTAACGATTATTTATATTTATATGGCGAAGACGCTACTTCAAACGATTATGTAACTCTCGACTTTGCAACTTATAATCATACTGTTGCAGGATATATTTACAACAGAGATGCTATAAATTTTATTACTACAACAAGTGGAAGGTTAACTTTAGATGGTGAAGACCAAAACCAATATTTTTATACAGCAGGTACTAAACACCCCGATGCAGCCGGAGTTGGTACATATGAACTTAATGATTTATATATTACAAATACTGCTCCTACTACTTCCAGAACCAAACGTATTTATGGTGATATATACTTAACCGGTGACTTTTCTGCAACAAATACAGGTGGTGATGCAGCCAACCTCTTAAATATTGATATTTATGATAATGATATTATAGCTTCAGGTGCCGGACAAAATTTCACTATAGGCTCTAATGTAATATTTTATAACAATGGAGCAAGAAATTTTTATGATATTGATGCTGATTTTGTTATGGCTCTTGATAATTCCAGTACAATATATTTTAACGGACATGGAGTAGATCAAAGGGTTCCTGCAGGTACTTATGGTAATATCTGGTTCTATGGAAATGGGAATAAAAATTCATGGGGTATTATGGATATTAATGGTAAAGTCAGAAGAACAGGCTACACTCCTGTTTTTTACGATAAAGGATATGATATTACACTTGCCGGTGACTGGAATATGGCAACTGCATATACAAATATGACAGGTTCAATAATTCTTGACGGTGCTGACCAGCTTATCAGCTCTTCTAATTTTAATGATATAATATTTGCAGGTACAGGTACTAAAACTATCCAGGGAACATTAGATGTTTCAGGAGATATAACTATTAAT
>DAOVJU010000221.1 GCA_030632095.1 Chlorobiota bacterium | reverse complement strand
TCGGAGATAATGAAAAATTGGTTTTTAATTAAATTATATGGCATGAAGGTATAAAGGTGTGATATTACCCCGATACCCTGCCACCATAAAAATAAATATTATGATAAGAACAGAAAAATTAACAAAAGTGTTTAGTACAGAGGATATAGAAACCTATGCTTTAAATGATGTGGATATTCATGTAAAGAAAGGTGAGTTTGTGGCTATTATGGGGCCATCAGGTTGCGGAAAATCAACATTTCTTAATATTGTTGGTCTGTTGGATAATCTTACCGAAGGGGATTACTATTTCAATGGAAATAATGTATCTAAACTAAAGGAAAAAGACTGTACTCAATTTCGTAAAGGGAATATAGGTTTTATATTTCAGAGCTTCAACCTGATTGATGAGCTTAATGTATTTGATAATGTGGAGATGCCATTGGTTTATCTGAAAATGAAAGCATCGGATCGTCGCAAAAAGGTTGATGAAGTATTACAGCGTATGAAGATAGGACATCGTGCCAGGCATTTTCCTCAGCAGATTTCGGGCGGGCAACAACAACGAGTGGCCATAGCAAGGGCTGTGGTGGCAAACCCCGGTTTGATACTTGCCGATGAGCCAACGGGTAACCTTGATTCCAAAAATGGCATCGAAGTAATGAACCTGCTGTCAGAACTAAACCAGGAAGGTACAACCATAGTAATGGTAACACACTCGCAACGTGATGCAGGTTTTGCACATCGTATTATTAATTTGTTAGATGGACAGATAATTACAGAAAAAGTTAATTCAAAATGATACTGTTAAAGGTAACAAAGTAGAAGGGTAGAAAGGTAAAAGGGAATAAGGTGGAAACCAATCTTGTAACCCTAATACCTTGCTATCATAAAATAAATATTATGTTTATAAAAAATCTAAAAACATTTGCAACTCATTTGCAAAACAACAAATTATACACAATAGTAACAGTTTTGGGCTTTACTATTTCGTTAACTTTTGTTATTCTGTTAAGTGTATATATTAAAAATGAGTTATCAGTTAATGATTTACAAAAAAACAAAGATCATATCTTTAGAGTTATAAATGAAAATCATTCAACTTTTGCTCCTCCGGTTGGCCAGTGGTTGCAAGATAAATTCCCTGAAATTAAAAGTTATACAAGAGTTTCAGATAACAATGGAGTATTAATTACTTCTGATAATAAAAAAGTAAAATTCGACTATTTATTAGCTGACTCTACTTTCTTCAACATTTTTTCATTTAATCTTATTGAAGGAAATAAGGAAACCGCATTAAAAACAAAAAACTCCGTTGTTTTAAGTCAGGAGTTTGCTAATAACTTGTTTGGCAAAGAATTTCCTTTAGGTAAGCAAATAGTTATTGACGGAATACCATGTATTGTTAACGGAGTTGTTGAAGATATTTCTAAAAACTCGAATTTCTGTAAAATAGATGCTATAATAAACTTTAGATGCCTGGCTGATTTTTGGCGGTCGCCGAAATTATTAACAAGTTATGGGAATTCTTCTTTTGGATTATATTTATTGACAAAACCTAATACTGATTTGCCCTCTAAAACTCCACAGATTTTAGAAATGTTTAAAAAGGATTATTGGATGTATAAAGATGGAAGAACAAAAACTGTGGTATTTGAGCCTTTGATGGATAATTATTTTAGCCCGATTCAGGGTAGAGGTATTGACCATAATAACAAGACTCTAATTACTGTTTTATCTGCTATTGTTATATTAATATTGGTATTGGCAATAATCAATTATATGAATTTAACAATTGCTCAATCGGGAATGCGAGTAAAAGAAATTGCCATTAAAAAACTGATAGGCAGCTCACGGCCTGAGCTTATTGTTCAGCATATTGCCGAGTCGGTAATTTTATGTTTGTTTGCTTTTTTACTGGCAGTTTTCTTTTGTTTTTTGTCCGAACCTGCATTTAATAGCCTCTTGGAGACCAAATTAAATCTTTCAAAAGAAATTTCTACAAGTATGTTGATAATATCTGCATTAATTGTTGGTTTTTTAGGATTTGTATCAGGTATTGTCCCTGCTTTGCTTATTACAAAGTTAAAAGCAATAGAAGTAATAAAAGGAGGATTCAGACGAAAAAGCAAAGGTTTTTATTCTAAAATACTAATTGGTTTCCAATATACGGTGGTTATTGTTTTAATAATATCAACAATAATTATCTCAAAACAAACTGCATTTATGCAAAATCATAATTTAGGGTTTAACACCAATAATATTGTTTGGTTTGATAATAATATAAATCCTAATAAGAAAGAATGTTTTAGAAATAAGTTACATAAAATTCCCGGTGTAAAAAATGTATCATTTGTTTTAGGTTGTCCAATTGATGGAGGTAATAACCAATCATTTCAATACAATGATAAACCTGTAAGTTTTCAAGAATTTGTTGTAGACTCTTCATTCTTTGCCATGATGGAAATGAATATTACACCCACCGGTGTAGCTTACTCAAAACAAGGTATTTGGTTAAATCAAATTACAGTTAATAAACTTGGATTGGACTCTTTACCTGTTTCTTTTGAAACTTATAAAAACAAAGAACCGGTTCTAGGCATTATTGATAATTTTAATTTCAGATCGCTGCATATTGAAACCGGACCGGCAATGATACGGCAAATGAGCAAAGATGATTTTCCATGGAAAATATTGGTGCAGATAGAAGGAAATAATGTAATTCCAACACTGGATAATGTTAAAAAAGCATATAGTAATTTCACCAATGATTTACCTTATGATTATGGCTTTTTTGATGATACTATTCAAAGTTGGTACGATAGTGAAAAACGAACTGCAACAATTGTAAGATATTTTGCAATACTTTCTATTGTTATTTCTGTTATGGGAATTTTTGCAATGTCAATTTTTTATAATCAGCAAAAAATAAAAGAAATTGGTATCCGCAGAGTTCATGGTGCCACAGTTATGGAAATAATTAAAATGTTAAACAACGATTTTTTGAAATGGGTAGCCATAGCTTTTGTAATAGCCACTCCAATAGCATATTACGCAATGCAGAAGTGGCTGGAAAATTTTGCTTATAAAACAGCACTTAGTTGGTGGATTTTTGCACTTGCGGGAAGTTCTGCCCTGATAATTGCCCTGATAACCGTAAGTTGGCAAACATTCAGAGCGGCACGGAAAAATCCGGTGGAAGCCTTGCGGTATGAGTAAATGTCAAATTATGAATTGTCGGATAAACAAATGAAATATAATCAATTAAAATGTATTATCATGTTTAAAACAATATTTAAAACAATCTGGAGTCATTTAACCATAAATAAAACCTATACAGCGCTTAATATTGGTGGTTTGGCCATTGGTATTGGATGCAGTTTGGTAATCTATAAAATTATCTCTTACGAATCAAGTTTCGATAGTTATCATAAAAACTACGAAAACGTTTATCGCTTAATTATTGAATATAAAGATCCCATCGAAGGGATTAAATATCAAGAAGGTCAGGTGCATCCATTAGGGGCTGCTTTAAGAAATGATTTTCCAGGAGTAGACGCTGTAATGACTTACTATGCTGCTAAGGGTCAGATAAACATCGAAAATAATAATGGGAATATCCAGAAATACCAGGAAAATACCGGTCTGGTTTATGCTGACCCCAATATTTTTAAGGTTTTTGATTTTGATTTTTTAGCAGGCGATCCTGCTACAGCTATTGTAGATAAGGGAAGCGTTGTGATTAGCACTTCACTTGCACAAAAGTATTTTAATTTAAGCCCAAAGGATGTTGGAGAAGCAATAAATTGCTTTTTAATTATCAATAATAAAAGTGCTTTACAAGTTAGTGGTATTATAGCAGATCCTCCCAAGAATACGGATTTACCCTTCAAAATTATTGCAAATTATGAGGATCAGGTTGCATCAAACGATTATTTTGGTTCAGGAACAGATTGGAATGAATACAGTTCTTATACAAATTGTTACTTATTATTACCTGTCCAGATTTCTGCAGCAACATATGAAAATCAACTTGTCGATTTTTATCATAAATACCATAAAGAAGATTCGAATCAAGAGATGAAATATGTATTACAACCACTTTCTGAATTACATTCAGGGCTTTGTAACAACTATAGCAAAAGGCAAGTTCCACATAAAAATTTATTGATTCTAGGCATTATAGGCTTGTTTATAATTATAATCGCTTCTATCAATTTTATTAATTTATCTGCCGTTCAGGCTACTAAGCGGTTTAAAGAGATTAGAATCAAGAAAATATTTGGAGAAAACAAAACTCAATCCATTTTCCAGTTTCTTATAGAGTCTGTGTTCATATCATTTATTGCAGCATTTATAGGATTATTCATTGCTCATTTTCTTTTCATTTATCTCGAAGGTGTCATTGGATTTCGATTGGATTCAGAGCTTTTAATAAATCCCAATACTTTTATCTATTTAATTTTATTAGCAACAACTATTGGATTGCTTTCTGGTTTGTACCCTGCAATGATTATTGCCAGAATGAGTACCAGCGGGGCCTTAAAAACTTCGCTATCCTTAAAAACCTCATCCTTATCTTTATCTGTAAGACGAACTTTAGTTGTTATTCAATTCACTATTTCACTCGTTTTAATTATTGGTACTCTAGTAATGAACCGACAATTAAATTACTTTTTAAATAAAGATTTAGGATTTAGCAAAGAGGCTATCCTTTTAGCCCCACTACCCGATTCTAATAAGGATAAACTAGAACTACTTAAAACAAAGCTATTGAATTATCCGGGGATTGAGATGGTGAGTTTTGGAACCCGTAGCCCTTTGGCTAACTGGAAAGTTAGTAATGCTATTAACTATCATACGATTGAAGAGAATCAGTACTGGGGAAACTTGAAAAATGTTGATGAAGATTACCTGAACTTATACAGGCTTGAATTGATTGCAGGAGAAAATATTTCAAGTGTACAGAATACCGGAGATGCAGTTGTAAATCGAAAAATAACGAAACTTCTTGGATTTGAGAACCCGTATGAAGCATTGGGGGAGAAATTTAAATACGGCACTGAACTTGAATTTACTATTGTTGGAGTAGTAGAAGATTTTCATGCCCGCTCCTTACAAAAGGAGATGGAGAACGTAATCTTCAGTAATTATGCTTTTAATATAAATGAAATGGCTGTTAAAATTAATCCTGCAATACTAAAGCAGTCTGGCCATCAGCAATCGATAAAAATTATACAACACGAATGGGATAATATATTTCCAGAAGATATTATGAATTACACTTTTTTTGATGAACAGATTGCTAATTTGTACAAGGAAGAAAAAAATACATCTAATCTTATTCAGTTATTTGCCATTATAGCTATTCTAATTGGAAGTCTAGGATTATATGGCATGATTTCCTATGTTATTAGGTCTAAAACAAAAGAAATAGGTATCCGTAAAGTAAACGGAGCCAAGGTATCAGAAATACTAACCATGCTCAACAAAGATTTTGTAAAATGGGTAGCCATGGCTTTTGTGATAGCCACGCCAATTGCTTATTACTCAATGAATAGTTGGCTGCAAAATTTCGCTTATAAAACAACCCTAAGCTGGTGGATTTTTGCTCTGGCAGGTTTTATTGCCTTACTAATTGCACTTATCACAGTAAGTTGGCAAACATTTAGAGCAGCACGAAGAAATCCGGTGGAAGCATTGAGGTATGAATAGGGAGAACTTAGTTTTAATTATAAATTAATAATATCATGTTTAAAATATGCATTAAAATATTAATAAAGGATATTCTGAATAATAAAGTTTATTCATTTTTAAATATTTTCGGATTAGTGTTAGGTCTTTCCGCATTTCTGTATATCGTAACATATGTTTCTTACGAAACAAATTATGATAATTTTCATACAAAAGCAGATAGGACATTCAGATGCGTTTGTTTTGCTAAAATGGGTGAAACTTTGGATAATATTCCAAGGTCAGAAGTACCGTTAGCTGCTGCCATTAAAAACGACCTTCCTGAAGTAGAAGTTGCTACCAGGCTATACGTATTGTCAAATATATATACACAGCACAAGAAAAAAAAGTTTATTGAAGACGAAATATGGTACGCAGATGCAAATATTTTTGATATATTCGATTTCAGTATTATTGAAGGGGACAAAGCTACTGCCCTTTCAAAACCAAATTCTATTTTGCTTA
>DAOVJU010000197.1 GCA_030632095.1 Chlorobiota bacterium | reverse complement strand
TTGAATTTTTTCAAGTTTTGCGAATCAAGTGGTTCTTTTGCTATTGTGTGGGGTAAAATGACGAAGCAACCTCTATGTAACAAGATTGCTTCACCAATATCTCAATGGCAATTTAATTTGAGTTTTTTTATTCCTGAAGTTTTTCTTTCTTCCTGATGAAGAAATAATATAATATTAAACTTACTCCACCAAATAAAAATATCATTGCAGGATATGCAATTTCTTCATCAATATTAGATGCAGAATTAATCCATGCTCCTGTGATTACTCCTAAGGCAACTCCAACTGCCAGCATGCCAATAAATAAAGCCAGCAATGACCAGCGGAATTTGCTGACAGATTTAAACAATGAAGCATCAGCTCCTTTTTCAATTAAAGCCAGCCTTTCTCTGTGCCGGGTGGTAAAAAATAAATACAATACGCCAAAAGTACCGCCAAAAATTATCAAAACAATTAATACATCTTCCATAATTCAAGTTTTAGTGAAACATTATTTTGCTAATTTGACGCAACAAATGTATCCCGGTTACAAATTGTTTGCTTTTTTTATAACTTCACTCAGAATTAGATGAAATTGTAAATGTAACCGAATAGAATATTTACGTCTAAATTGTAATGACTGCAGAAAAAGACCTCTTTTATATTAAACAAATCTTATCTGGCAAAGTAAATGATTATGCTATGCTGGTAAATAAATACAAAGACATGGTTTTTACATTGTCATTAAGCTTATTGCAGCAAAAAGAAGAAGCTGAGGATGTTTCACAGGATATTTTCGTAAAAGTTTTTAAATCCTTGCATAAATTCCAAAACAGATCAAAATTTTCTACCTGGTTATACAGAATAGCTTACAACGAGTGTATTTCCAGGTTACGAAAGAAAAAAGAAAAGTTGGTTTCTATTCAGGAAATTGAAAATTCATGCCTAACTGAAATTCAAAACTCAGAAGACAACTGGAAATATAAAGAAAACAGGAGAAATGAACTTAAAAAAGCATTGCAAAAACTCCCCGAACCTGACAGAACTATTATTTTATTACATTATTATGAAGCACTTAGTATTGAAGAAATAGCTTTGATAACAGCATTGACAAAATCGAATGTGAAAATTCGTTTATTTCGGACCAGAAAAAAATTACACGATATGCTTATTAATACATTTGAAACTGAAATAATTAATGATTAAAAACATGGGTATGAAAGGTCATGAAGAAAAACAACAACAGCAAATTGAGCAAGATTTAAATTCAATTTTCAAGGAAATTGAAAAAGATAAACCGGCGTCTGATTTTATAAATAAAGTTATGGCTGAAGTTAAAACTCAAAAGCTGCCTGCTCTTTATTTCTACAAACCGGTTATTTCAAAAAAGATCTGGATTATAATTTTGTTGAGTGTTATTTCAGTAGTCATTATTTCGTCAGTTTATCTTTCTTCGTCAACTACATTTGATATTATTAGTAAATACTTAAACTTTATTTTACCGGAAAAGTTATTTTATTCTTTTGCAATTTCACTTTCAGGATTTATAAAAAGCTATCTAAGCTCTAAATGGGTATTAATGGCAGGCGCTATTTTCGGAATAGGTTTTTTTAACCTTTACATACAGCAAAAACTTGAAAAATTTTAATCATGATTATTAAAGACACGGAAAATATTCCATACGAATACACTTCAAAATATAACGGAGTGAAAAAGCAAATTTATATTGGAACAAAAGATGGTTCGAATGAAATAGTTATGCGTTATTTTAGCCTTGAACCCGGTGGAAAAACTCCTTATCATTCGCATAATTTCCCACATTTGGTGAAAATTGAAAAAGGAAAAGGTGTTGTTATCGATAAAGATGGTAGCGAACATGAAATTGAAGTCGGGAAAGTGGTTTATATAAACGATGATGAAGTACATGGTTTTAAAAATGTTGGGGATGAACCATTTGAGCTTATCTGTATAGTGCCCGACAGAGGGGAAAAGTAGAACAGAAACAAAAACCAGGATAAATTTGTTTCAATCAATTCAAATTATCATAACTCTTAGTTCGTAGTCAGAGCAAACGCATGAAAAGAAAAATTTGTCGTAAACCCGAAAAAACAAGCAAAATATTATTTATGATTACATCATGTTAAATTATTACCTTTGGCGTTTATAAATTTCAATTTTCTGATTTTTAATAGAGAATATCATGTCGAATTATCAAAAATTAAATATCATACTAGGATGGCTTGTTTTTGCTATTGCAGCCTTTACCTATTTAAGCACTATTGAACCAACATCAAGTTTTTGGGATTGTGGTGAGTTTATAGCAGCGGCTTACAAACTCGAAGTATGTCATCCGCCGGGAGCGCCATTCTTCATGATAATTGCAAGAATGTTTGCATTACTGGCAAGTGATCCTTCCAGGGTGGCTATAATGATAAATTCCATGTCGGCCTTAACCAGTGCATTAACAATATTATTTTTATTCTGGACTATTACACATCTGGCTAAAAGGTTCATTTTCAAAAGCAAGGAATTAAATATTGCTCAATTAACAGTAATTTTTGGAAGCGGGGCTGTTGGCGCTTTGGCTTATACATTTTCAGATACATTTTGGTTTTCGGCAGTTGAAGGAGAAGTATATTCATTATCATCGTTTTTTACGGCAATAGTTTTTTGGGCTATATTAAAATGGGAAAATGTTGCTGATAAACCTTATTCAAACAGGTGGATAATACTTATTGCATATTTAATGGGATTATCTATTGGTATTCACTTACTTAACTTACTAGCTATTCCGGCTATTGTATTTGTATATTATTTTAAAAAATATGAAGTTAACAGGAATGGTATAATAGCAGCATCTGCGGTTTCTGTAATCTTATTAGGAACCATCATGTATATAATTATAAATGGTACCGTAAACCTGGCATCGCTTTTCGAATTGTTCTTTGTAAATGCAATTGGTTTGCCGTTTCATTCAGGAAATATTATTTATGCTCTTTTAGTAATTGGTTTTATTGTTTGGGGAATATATTATACACATAAAAAAGGAAAAGTATTGTTAAATACTATTTTATTAGGTTTATCTGTAATTCTTATCGGTTACTCTTCTTATTCATTAATAGTTATTCGTTCGTTGGCAAATCCCCCTATGGACCAAAATAACCCGGAAAATGTATTCACACTTTTAAAATATTTAAACCGTGAACAATATGGAGACAGGCCATTAATTCAGGGTGAGTATTTTAATGCACCATTGGATAGAAATGATCCGTATGGAAAAGGGTCAAAGTATTACTTAAAAAAAGACGGGAAATATCATGTATACTATACTTCTCAAAAATACAATTACGATGCCCGGTTCAAAACATTATTCCCAAGAATGTATAGTTCGCAGGATAACCATATAAAGGCATATAAACAATGGACAAATTTTAAAGGTGTTCCCATTAAAATAACAAACAACCAGGGTGAACAGGAAACTGTTTATAAGCCAACCTTTGGGGAGAACATTAAATTTTTCGTCAAGTATCAGCTTGGCCATATGTATTTCAGGTATTTTATGTGGAATTTTGCAGGAAGACAAAACAGTGTGCAAGGACATGGAGAATTAACAAACGGAAACTGGTTAAGTGGTATTAATTTTATTGATGATGCCCGGTTAGGATCACAGGAAGATCTTCCGGATTCAATGAAAAATAAGAAATCAAGAAATAAATACTATATGCTCCCGTTTCTTTTAGGCCTGACAGGTTTAATTTTCCAGGCCAGAAACAAAGCATATGATTTTACAGTTGTAATGCTTTTATTCTTTTTCACCGGCATGGCAGTTGTTATGTATTTGAATCAATATCCTTTTCAGCCCAGGGAAAGGGATTATGCATATGCCGCTTCTTTTTATGCATTTTCAATTTGGATTGGATTGGGAATAATAAGTTTGTATCAAATGATTTCAAATAAAGTTCCGGGCATTTTCAAGGCAATTATTATAACACTGGCAGGATTGATTTTAGTACCCGGAATAATGGCTAAAGAAAACCTGGACGATCATGACCGGTCAAACCGTTATATTGTTCGGGATTTTGCATCAAACTACTTAAATTCATGTGCCCCAAATGCAATAATCTTCACAAACGGAGATAATGATACATTCCCATTATGGTATGCACAGGAGGTGGAAGGCATTAGAACTGATATTAGAGTAATTTGTTTGCCTTATTTAAGTACAGACTGGTATATTGATCAGATGAAACGCAGAGCATATGAATCTGATCCGGTTCCATTTAGTATGAACCATGAACAATATCTTCAGGGAAAAAGAGATTTGGTACCGGTATATGAAAGATTAAAAGATCCTGTAAATCTAAAAAAGTTGATCGATTTCGTTGCAGACGATAACCCAAAAACCAAGATTAGGACACAGATGGATAATAGTATGGATTATTTACCTGCCCGTAATTTTATTATTCCCGTTGATAAAGAAAAGGTCTTGGCAAACCATACAGTTTCGATAAATGATTCAAGTTTAATCGTAGATGAAGTGAAGTGGCGATTAGCTACAAACTTTCTTCATAAAAATGATTTAATGATGCTGGATTTACTTGCTTCAAGCAACTGGGAAAGACCTGTTTATTTTGTAACTGTTGGCCATGGAAATAGCACGAACCTTAAAAACTATTTTCAATTAGACGGGTTTGCTTCACGTTTTGTACCAATACGAACTGATTATAAAAGAAATAGAATAGGCCATATTAATACTGATTCGCTATATAATAAGTATATGCATACTTTCAAATGGGGAAATATTAAAGATGAGACAATCTTTATAGACGAAACAACAAGCAGGACTACCAAAATTTTAAAAATAAGGGAGAATTTCGGGAACCTTGCTATGGCATTGTATGATGAAAACAAAAAAGATTCTGCACAAACTGTTTTAACTCGTTGTAAAGAACTTTTCCCAACCAGTCAGCTTCCGTTTTCTATCTATGACTTCACTTATTTAGAAGCTATTTATTATACAGGAAATTATGAAAAAGGAGATGAATTTATTAATACATTTTCAAACAATATACTTGAAGAATTAAATTACTATTTTTCTCAAAAAGGAAAATTCCGAACAATGTTTTCAAATGAAAAGCAAACAAACATAGCTATTTTAAAAGAGTTAATCAGAATTACAAGTACCTACAAAAGAACTGATTTAACTAAAAAACTTGATGGTGAGTTTTCAAAGTATTATGCTTTTCTTGTTGGAAGCCCTGAATAAATAAAAGGAGTTTTTTTACATAATTGGTAACCATTCACGTCATAAAGAGGCTGCCTAAAGTACAATTTCACCCCTTTGAATGCAATATTTAGCTTTTCCAAAGTTTAAAACTTTTAGAAAAGTTGAGCATTACTCCCTTCCGATTGAATTTGCAAAAGTCAATGCAATTAGTCTGTAAAAAACATGGCCAAATTTAGTGTATGGCAAATAAATCACGATAAACCACACACAGATCAAATGAAAAAAATAAAGGTGATAAGCTAAACTCCAGTTTTGAAATCGGGCAATTTCAACCAACCCTCCTGAAATTGTTAAAAGAAAAAGTGAAACCAGGAACAACCAGTCGGTATAATTGCTGCTTCCAAATTCCTTTTTCCTGAACAAGCGGTTGTAAATCAAAATTCCTAATCCTAAAATCAACATTAAACCTGCTACATTTCCCAGAATTTTAAAAGGATTGAAAAATTTGAGCGGATAATTATGTGTAATAACAGCAATAATTGCAAATACAGTAACAACCAGTAATAAAATGAAACCATAAAATACCAGCAAATGGGCAAATTTTCTGGATTTTTGAGATGTACAACTATTAAAATTTGTATGTAGCAATATTTCTCTTTTAAAGTTTAACAGGCTTTTAAAAGATACTTTTTTAAGCTTTATTTCGGGAAACTGAAGCCTCATATCCTTCCGGAACTTAATCAGTCCGGAGGTTGCAAATCCATAAAACAACAGGGTAATAATAGTAAATGAACCATTTAACCACGCATGAGGAAAGAATTTTGAGTAATTTACATCTCCATCAGGAATTTGAAGGGTCCCGGCTAAATAAAGAATTGCTGAAATAATCACAATTGGGATCAATAATGCAACTGGCAGCCATACTGGCTTACTTAATATTTTACCTAAAAACCCTGGTTTGGCATAATGCTCATAAGACAATTGCCTTATCGAGGCTAATACATCTGCCGGTTTAACATCACGGGGGCAATGGGTGCTGCAATCGCCACATTGGTAACAAAGCCAAACATCAACATTTCCAATCAGATTTTCTTTCATGCCCCATCCTGCCCATATCATTTCTTTTCTCGGGAAAGGCTTTTCGTCGGGAGCCAAAGAACAAACCACCGAACAATTTCCGCATTGCATACATTCATTCAATGAAGAATTGCTTAACTTTTTTAGTTGTTTTTTGAATTTTATGTCTGGTTGAATGTCTAACATTGTTTCAGGTTTCAATTTAAATGTTTCAGGTTGTGCGTTTATTTGAATTTTGTTCCTTTTATTTCACTTTTTCGCAAATAATTCATTAAGTCTTTTGAAAATAATTTAAGTTTTGTAATTTCATAAATCTCTTTATTCAATTGCCTTGCTTCTTGCCAAACT
>DAOVJU010000542.1 GCA_030632095.1 Chlorobiota bacterium | reverse complement strand
TCATATGGTAACAAGAAAGGAAGAGTTTAATATAGAATTTTATGAAAAACAGCAAGCCAGGTTCAAGGAAAAACGCATAAAATTTCTTGAAGCGCAACTTGCTAGTTTAAAAGATGTTGCGTAATCTATGTATAAGGTAGGTAGAAGTCGGACTTTATGGACAAGCACTAATTAGTTACAAGATTCTAATAATAAGTAAGGTTAATTAATTCGACTTCGTAAATTATTGTTGTCCGTGCAGGTATTTTATCACCATCACCCAATAAACCATATGCTAAATGAGGTGGCATAATAAAGTTTGCTTTATCCCCTTTGCTCATCAGTAAAATCCCTTCCTCAAGGCCTGGTTCAACTCCGCCATGACCAACCCTGAATGATTTTGGTCCTGCCGAATCGGAAGAATAGCATAGTTTACTATTTAATAACTTAATTTTATAGTTTATGGTAACAATTGTATTCTCTCTAACATTTTCATAGTTATTATCATCATGAATAATATTATACCAAAGCCCTGTTTCCGAAACTTGCATATTCCATCCATGTCGTTCTGTGTAACTTTTAATAATTTCATAATCTTTGTCTACAAGATATTTATTTACTTTAATAAGTGATTCCTTATATTTTTCAGGATCAATAGATTTTTTATTATTTCTTGTGCAGGACACAAGTAATATCAGTAAAAAAGAAATTATTTTAAGAAAATGAAATGATGCTATAAAACCTTGTTTTAAATTCATTTACGAAAGTTTTTTTCAAAGAGCATTGTTTAATTGTTTACTATATTTTCTCAATAATTTTTCAATTTCTGAAATTGTTTCATTGAGATTAAGACTGGTTTGTCCTCCGGCAGCATTTAAATGTCCACCACCATTAAAGTGATTAACTGCAAATTTATTTGCAGCAAAGTTTCCAATGGATCGAAATGAGAGCTTTACATGATCTTTTTTTTCAATAATAAAAACAGAAAAAACCATTTCCTTAATAGATAGCGGTAAATTCACAAAACCTTCGGTATCGCCAGGTTTGAAATTGAATTTTGTTAGTTCATCTTTGGTCAAAGTAATTATTGCTGTCCTGTATTCAGGATATACTTTCATTTTTTCATTTAAGCTATAACCCATGAGTTTCATTCTATCCATTGAATAATTATCATAAACTGATGTGCTTATGTTATTTATATCAATTCCAAATTCAATTAGTTCACTTGCAGTTTTGAATGTTGACGGATTAGAGCAATTGTAATTAAAACAACCGGTATCAGTCATTATTCCTGTATAAAGACAAGTTGCTGATTCTTTAGTGATTTTAGAAACCGCTCCTAATTCTTGTATTATTAAAAACACTAACTCTGCTGTAGAGCTTACATTTGTATAAGAAAATGTGATGTCAGCAAGTTGTTGCGGATCAGGATGATGATCGATTAATATTTTAATTGCTTCTGATTTTTGATAATAAGTTTCCAGTTTATCAATACGATCAATATGATTAAAATCTAAAGCAAAAATTAAATCAGAATCATTAATAATTTTTTCACTTTTCGATTTTTTATTGAAGAATTTAATCACATTATTATTTCCTGGCAACCAATGCAAAAACTCAGGATAATCATTTGGGGTAATTATATAAACTTCATGCCCTATGTTAATTAAAAAATGATACAATCCAAGAGAGGAACCAATGGCATCACCATCCGGATTAACATGTGTTATAATTGTTATCTTTTTTTTATCAGTTAAAAGTTTGTTTAACTTCTTTATATTACTTCGGTCTAAATTTATCAAACTATCTGTTTTATTGAATTTATCGTAAAAACATCAAATATAAGCATTTTGGATATGATTAATATATATAATTATTTATACTTATTTTCTTATAATTATCATTAAATTCAAATTGTAAAATTTACTTACTTTTATCATTAATTAAAACTAAAAAACCAATAATATGGCTGGAAATATAACTTTTACAATGATCAAACCCGGGGCTGTACATAACGAATATATAGGCCCTATTCTTGCAAAAATAAACGAAGCTGGGTTTAGAATTGTTGCAATGAAATTTACTAAATTAAGGACTAAACAGGCAGAAGTGTTTTATAGTGTGCATAGTGAAAGGCCTTTCTATAGAGATCTAGTGAAATTTATGACTTCTGGCCCAATAGTAGTAGCAATTCTTGAAAAGCCAAATGCAGTTGATGAATACAGGAAATTAATCGGATCAACAGATCCTGAAAAAGCTGAAGAAGGTACAATAAGAAAGATGTTTGCCGAATCGGTTCAGCTAAATGCTGTACATGGCTCTGATAGTAATGAGAATGCAATTATCGAGAGTGATTTTTTCTTTTCCAAGAGTGAAAGATTCTCAAAAGATGGTGAAGTATATGAAGTAGCTCCTTAGTGTTTGTCTATAAAATGAGCATTTCGAATTTATTTGTTATTTGATTTTTGTTATTTGGTGCTTTAATTCAAAAATTGTTTGACTTTATGAACAGACACTACTTGGTTTACTATTTACCCTGTATAATATTATTCACTCATATAGAATAGTACGTTTCAATGGGGTTATTTTAGAATAATATTATCAATTAATGTTTCACCTGCTTTTTCGTTCAGGATATTCATTAATTTTTCCTTATGCATTAAAAGTTCATGGCGGATAACAGATGAGTTTAATTCTAAAACCAGTGTCCTTTTTTTGAAATAAATTTTCG
>DAOVJU010000026.1 GCA_030632095.1 Chlorobiota bacterium | reverse complement strand
CTCGAAATGCCCAAAGGGAAACCAAATAGAGGGCAATCTTCTTAGAATAAAATGTTTTAAAATAACTCGTTATTCTTTCAAGTTTTATTCTCAAAATCTTACCCTCTCTTTGGTTTCTGTAAATTTAATTTTATATCGAACTCAGGTTATTAGCTGTTAGTGATAATACCAACTTGTACCAAACATTCTATTGCAAATAAAAAAAGGTTGCCAAAATTAGCAACCTTTTAAGATATATACTAACAAAGTTATTAATTCAATTCAGCAATTGTTTTAACAGCATTTAATCCAATATCTATTGCTTTTTCATTAAGCGGGATTAAATGATGATGTCTTGCCGGTAATGACTTTTTCAATCCTGCAATTATATTTTCCATTTTAACAATAGGCTTAATTTTAAGATAAGCTCCTAAAACAATCATATTAAATGTTTTAGTGCTTTCCATTTTAGATGCCTCCTTAGCTCCCTCAATTAAATATATATTGATGTCTTTTCTTTTAGGCGGCCTGGTAATACCATTATCATCATAAAGTAACGTTCCACCAGGTTTTATTGCATCCTCAAACTTATCTAAAGATTGTTGATTAAGAATGATAGCTGTATCGAAAGCATTTAAAACGGGTGAACTTATTCTTTCATCACTAACAATAACAATTACATTAGCAGTTCCACCCCGCATTTCAGGGCCATAAGATGGCATCCAGCTAACTTCCTGATTTTGCATCATGCCTGAATACGCAAGTATTTTTCCCATTGAAAGAACTCCTTGTCCTCCAAAACCGGCAATTATTATTTCTTCAGTCATAGTATCTGAGTTTTTTTCTGTTTTGTAATATTATAATCTATTATTCAGGTAGTTTAATGTCTCCCATGGGATAATATGGAAACATATTATCCTCCATCCATTTGTTTGATTGTACAGGAGTCATTTTCCATCCTGAATTACAATTAGAAACAATTTCAACAAATGAAATTCCTTTCTTTTCTTTTTGTAACTCAAAAGCTTTTCTAACTGCTTTTTTTGCTTTTCTAACAGCAGAAGGAGTATGAACAGCCTGACGAGTAACAAAGCAAGTACCAGGTAAATTTGCTATCAGTTCAGTCATTTTCAAAGGATGTCCCATCATTTCAACATCTCTGCCATAAGGAGAAGTAGATGATTTCATGCCGGGAAGCGTAGTTGGAGCCATTTGTCCACCTGTCATTCCATAAATGCCATTGTTTATGAAAATCATTGTAAAATGTTCTCCCCTGTTACAAACATGAATAGTTTCAGCTGTCCCAATAGCTGCTAAATCACCATCTCCCTGATACGTAAATACGAACTTTTCAGGCAAAACTCTTTTAATACCGGTTGCAACTGCCGGGGCACGCCCATGTGCAGCTTGTTGCATATCAATATTCATAAAATCATAAGCTAATACTGAACAACCTACAGGGGCAACACCAATTGTATCAGCCTGAATGCCCATTTCGTCAATCACTTCCATTATAATCCTATGAGCTGTTCCATGTCCACAACCCGGACAATATGATAGTTCATTATCTGTTAATAATTCAGTTTTTTTGAAAACTATATTTTCCGTTTTTATTATAGTGTCTTCCATAATTATCCTCCAATAATTTGATTTTCTAAAGCAGTTAGTATTTCATCCGGGGAAGGAATCATTCCACCCATCCGGCCAAAATGCTCAACTTTTATTTTTCCTTCAACTGCAAGCTTCACATCTTCAATCATTTGCCCTGTACTCATTTCAACTGAAAGTATTCCTTTTACTTGTTCGGCTAGTTTAGCAATTTGTTTTTTAGGGAACGGCCATAGGGTGATTGGCCTTAACAAGCCGACTTTAATTCCTTTTTTCAGTGCTAATTGGATAGTTTTCTGACAAATCCTTGAGCTTGTTCCATAAGCAACCATTAAATACTCAGCATCGTCACAAGCAACTTCTTCAAATAAAGTTACATTCTCTTCTATTTTCTTATATTTTGCTTGCAATTTATGATTTCGCTTTTCCATTACTTCAGCCTGGAGGTCAAGGCTGGTAATAATATTTCTCTCCCTTTCCTTTGGTTTACCAACTGTAGCCCATGATGGTATTTCTTTACTCCTTTTTTCCTGATTAAAAAGCTCTACTTTTTCCATCATCTGTCCAATGGCGCCATCAGTTTGGATCATAACAGGCGTCCTGTACTTAAAAGCGTAATCAAATGCGTTTTTTACAAAGTCAGACATTTCCTGCACCGAATTAGGGGCTAATACAATCAAGTGATAATCTCCATGTCCCCCCCCTTTGGTTGATTGGAAATAATCTGCTTGTGAAGGTTGGATAGTTCCTAAACCAGGGCCACCCCTGACCACGTTAACTAAAACACATGGTAACTCGGAGCTGGCAATATAAGATATTCCTTCTTGCATTAAGCTTATACCGGGGCTGGAAGATGAGGTTATTACTTTTTTACCGCAACCTGCAGCGCCATAGATCATGTTAATTGCTGCAACTTCGCTTTCAGCCTGAAGTACCACCATACCTGTACGTTCATTTGGTTTTTCTGCCATTAAGTATTCAAGAACCTCTGATTGCGGAGTAATTGGATATCCAAAATAGGCATCGGCACCAGCCCTAATTGCAGCTTCTGCAATTGCTTCATTGCCTTTCATTAATCTTAATTCGCTCATTATTTGAATATTTTTAAATTAATTTTATTAGACTTTTGCTTTCTGAGGTTTTACCCTATAAACTGTAATAACACTGTCAGGACAAACCAAAGCACAATTCATACATCCTGTGCATTCATCGGGGTTTGCCATATATGCATAATGATAGCCTTTCCCATTAACTTCATTATGTAAAGCAAGTACGTCTGTAGGACATGCATGAACGCAAATATCGCATCCTTTACATTTTTCTACATCAACAACAACTGCACCTTTTACTTTTGCCATTATTGATAAGTATAATAAGGTTAATAATATTTTATAAAATTTAACCAAAGATAAAAATTATCCACTGAATTATAAGGATATTTAAAACTGATTAATGTCATACTATTATATTTTCAGGCCAATTCTTTGATATTCTTGTAATTTAAAATGTCTCTAAATAACTTGAAGTACTTAGAGTGAGCTAAAATGCCTTGAGTACTTAGAGTTACCTTGAATACTTAAAATACTTAAAGTTCTTTGGATTTATAACTAATTTATTCTACTTATTTAATTGTTTAACTTTAAGTACTTTAGCTCACTCTAAGTACTGTTTAATCTTAATGGTGTTCTTTAAACTTCTTTAACCGGTATTCCAAATCTTTGAATTGATCTCTTGACACTTGAGATACGCATGCCCTCAACCCTTCTAATCTTTCACTTCCTGTTATTGTTAATGCAATTGCACTTATGCCATAATATAAAAGCTCTTCAAGTAATTCAGCACCTGTCATTCCGGGATATGAGAATGTAAAATAGAATCCATCAGCAATGGGTTTATCAATGTCTGTATCGTAAACCATATTAAATCCATTACCGGTGAACATTTTCTTCATAATTCGAGCCCTTTCACCGTATTCTTTTACAACTTCAACAAAATTAAACTTTCCATCATTTGCAGCTTTAAGCATTGCAGCCATGCCGTATTGTGCAGAATGGCATGTTCCGGCCGAAAGTGTATAAAGAGCCCCGAAAATCATTGCATATCCAAACTGATCTGAACTGAAAAACCGTTTTAAATCAGGATATCTACGCTTAAACAATTCCGGAGATATAATCATCATTCCAATTCGTTGCCCGGCATAACTAAAAACTTTTGATCCTGAAAGGAGCAACATATAATTATCAGTATAATTAGCAACAGTTGGTTGGTAAGGAGGTTCTCCTGGTTTGGAGAGGTCTGTTCTGAAATCCATTGCAAAGTATGCTATATCTTCAATTACAATAACATCATATTTATTAGCTAATTCAGCAATAATTTGCAATTCCTGTTCAGTAAAGCAAATCCATGATGGATTATTAGGGTTTGAATAAATTACCGATGATATATTACCATTTCTAAAATATGATTCGAGCTTCTCTCTTAACTTCTCTCCCCGGTAATCGTAAACATCAAACGTTTCATATTTATATCCTAAAACTTTCAGTTGCATTTTTTGTACCGGAAATCCCGGATCAATAAAAAGAACAGTATCTTTTTCAGCATTTGCCCTTGCTGCCACAAGATATGCTGCAAATGCTCCCTGCATTGCACCCACAGTTGGCAAACATCCTTCTTCCTCAACATCAATGTTCATAAATAGTTTTACAAAGCGTTTGATCTCAGGTTTTATCACAGTAATACCATCAATCATGGGATATTTTGAAGCAACACCACGCTTGAGGGCATCTATTTCGCCTTGTATACCAACGTCAGGCGGATCTAAACCCGGCACTCCCATTTCCATCCTGATATATCTGTCTCCGGTTACCTTTATTATTTCATTTACCAAACGGACAATTTCACGTATCGTGGCATTCCCGACAACAGGAAGCCTGCTTTCTTCAATTTTTTGCTTAACTACATTATAATTAATTGGTGTATCTTTCATGAATTCAGATATTAGATTTTAAATTATGTGAGTATGGAGTTTAAGATTTAGTTTTAGTTTTGTGCTTTTTGTTTTATTTAAAAAACTTATTGTCTTAAGTTTGTTAAATTTTGTTTGTAATTTTTACAAAATACGAAAATCTTAACATCTTAAAAAATCCTTTTTGGGTTTTGTTATAATGAAAACGGATAACATCTTTTGTATCAATTTAAAAGATATTATTTTGACTTTTAGACTTTATTCAATACTAAAACCAGTGTAAATTGTAATTGCAAAATGAAATGGATTCGCTCCTGAATTTAACTCATAATCAATACTACGCTTTGCTACTTATCCGGTCTATTATCAAACACAATTGCAGATTTGGAGCTAACAGCCGAAACCACAAAAAACCCTAACCCGCCATTACTAATATTAGTTGGCACATTAGCTGGCGGCCCGCTCAATCCTAGTGGGTCTCCTCCGTACTGTGCTTGTGGGTAATACATTAATAAATCAAGAAACGCATCCTGGACAGAATGAACTTCTACTGTAACTGTATCGTTAAGTTTTATTTCTGTGGTATCTTCATAAAAGAAGAGTTCCTCTACTAATTCAAAATTATTCATGCTCGGATCATCTAAAAAAAATGTTAATTCATCTAAAGAATCGGTTAGAAGAACACCATTGTTTCGTAATTTAAAAATATATCTGTCTCCAATTGTTTCCAATTCTGTCCCCGATATTTTAACACCACAATAAACATAAGTTTCAATATATCCAAAAAAGTCATACGTTTCTTCCTCATATGAGGCAATTACAGAATCAAGTTCAAATACGGGATACATTGTTGCTTCTGCTGAATAATTTGTATATCCACTGATTTCGTAGGGTAATTCAATATCCAGGGTATAAGTTATGCCAATTTCACCGGCTATTTCATTTTCTGTATAATATAAACCCGGATTCTGGATATCTTCAACATAGTTGAATGTGTTGGTTCCATCAGACAATTCTATGCTTGCACCTTGTATCATCTGAGTAGACTCTTCACCAAATCCACGTGATTTTGATAATAAAACCGGGTGCTGTTTCAATTCATTGGTTAAGGAAGCATCAACAACCATTTTTTTTATTGACTCATCAACCTCCCATTCAATTGTTTCTTCGCATGCAAACAGAAAGGTTAATAAGATCAGAAATATTGTAATGTTTTTCATAATTCTAAAATATCAAAATTTGAAACTATATGAAATTGATGGTATTATCCTAAAAATATAAGTCATTATTGCATTCATTTTATCCGGATTATTTTCATCGGCCTCAAAGCGAATTAATGCAACATTTTTTCTTAAGTAAACATTATATGCTGAGATATTTAATGTTCCGTAGCTTTTCCCTTCAATGATACCCTTACTATATCGTGATATACTAAGATCCATACGATGATAATCAGGCAAACGATCGCCGTTTCTGTCAGAATACCAAGGAATTCTTTCATTGTTAAAATCATAAAAACCACCCGGAGAAGTAAAAGGAGCACCTGTGGAATATACCCAGGTCGCTGAAACACCCCATCTTTTTGCCAGGCTATAATTCATAACTATAGAAATATCATGTGGTTTATCATAGTTTGCATTATACCATCTTCCGGAATTAACGCCTTCTATTTGTCTTAATGCTTTTGACAAGGTATAACTTATCCAACCTGTTAGTTTACCTTCATCCTTACGAATCAGAAACTCTGCACCATATGATTTTGCTACTCCAAAACGCAGTTCTCCTTCAATTAATTCATTTAACATCAACTCTGCATAATCTTTAAAATCTATCTGATTTCTCATTGACTTATAATATAGTTCAACCGATGTTTCATACCGCCCTTCTGAAATGTTTCTGAAGTAGCCAACAGCAACCTGATCGGAAATTTGTGGTTTAATATTCGGGCTGGCAGGGATCCAAATGTCCAGGGGTGTTCCTCCGTTGGAGTTACTTGCAAGTTGTAGATATTGCCGGGTTCGGGAATAACTTGCTTTAATTGATGATTTTTCTGTAGCCAGATAACTTAATGCTAAGCGGGGTTCAAGGCCAGCATAAGTATTAAATATTTCTCCTTTTTCATACTTTGTAAATCCTGTATTTTCATAATCTTCATCATAATGGAATACTTTTGTTGGTCCAATATTCTGGATCATTGAAAATCTTAATCCATAATTCAATGTAAGGATATTCCTGAATTTTTGTTCATTACTTAGATATAATGAATACTCAAGCGCATAATTATTTGGTAATCTAAAATCTCCAATGATTGAATCCCATTCGAAGGATGCGTCACCAGTAAAGAAATTATGATATGTAGCGATGACTCCAAAACGAACAGTATTGTTTGGATTTAGATAATATCCAAAATCAGACTTAATGGTATAGTCTTTTAATTGAGATTCCCATTTAAACTCCAATAAATCTGTTAAATCAGCTTCTAGTAAATAATCATAATCACTAATAATAAAGGAAGTATTTGAAAATAACTTTTGACTAAAAAGATGGTTTAACCTGGCGGTAAATGTTTTATTGCCCCAGTTCATACCCATGTAAAAATCACTTGCATCAAAAACAAAAACGTCCCGGCCAAAATACCCGGATAAAAACAAACGGTTTTTGTCATTCAATTTATAATTTGCTTTCAGGTTCAAATCATAAAAATGAAGTTTATTGTTTTTAATAGTTTCATCACTTGACATTTTCAAAAATAAATCGGCGTATGTTCTTCGCCCGGATACAATAAATGCACCTTTATCCTTAACAATTGGGCCTTCAAAAGTAAGCCTGCTTGAAATAAGACCAATACCAATATTACCACGATATTCTTTTTGGTTACCATCTTTCATTCGTATATCAATTAATGAAGATAACCGGCCTCCATACCTTGCAGGAATGTCACCTTTGTATAACTTCAGATCTTTTATTGCATCGTTATTAAAAACAGAAAACAAACCCAGCAAATGTGAAGCATTATATACTACTGCTTCATCCAAAAGAATAAGGTTTTGGTCTGCTGCACCGCCTCTTACATTAAAACCGGAACCTGTTTCCCCCACAGACATAACTCCGGGCAATAGTTTTAATATTTTAATAACGTCAACTTCACCGAATAAAGCAGGAATTTTATTAATTGTAGCATTATTCAATTTTGCCACACCCATTTCTGTATTGCGTAACCTTTCTTGTTTTTTCTCACCAACAATAACAACTTCATCAATAATTTCATTTTGTGTAGTAAGTTCTACATTTATTGTTTTGTTTTCATCCACAATAACAGTTACTTCATATGGCTTAAATCCCAAATATGAATATGTAATGGTGTAAGTACCTTCCGGTAAGCTGAAAGAATAAAAACCATATACATTAGTTACGGTTCCTGCTTTTAGTTCTTCTACATATATAACAGCGCCAATTAAATCCTCGCCATTTGACTGATCCTTAACAAATCCACTTATTGAGTATCCTTTCTCTTCACTAAACAAGCAATTGGGAATGTTTAAGAAAAGAAATATTAATAAATAAAATATGGTTTTTTTCATTTTAAAAATCTGCATGCTATTAACCGGGTTTATTTTAAATGTAATAATGACAAATTAGTTAATTAATAGTTGCAGTGATTAGTTTATACTATTTAAATTAAATGATATTTTTATCGAAAATAACTCAACCGGTTAAGAAATTGTAATAATTTTTATGTAGTGTTCCGAAAAATCTCAAAACTTCATTTTGATTTATTTATCGATGATTCATATAAAACGGAAGTTATTCGTAAATCAAAAATAAGAATTTTTATCAAAGAAAAAACTCCGGAAGGGTGTTTCAATTATTTTTTGCTAAAAGAATAAACCTTAATACTGTTTTTGAAATTATGTCCTTGAATTGTTAATAGATACAAGCCACTTTTAAAGCCATATTTATTCTTCCTGATAATGATTTTATTATTTCCCTGGCATAAAGGTTCTATGATTCGTGTTTCCTGGCCTACGATATTTGTTAAACTAATATGAACATCATTAGTTTCAATCAAATAAAATTCAACAGCTAGTTCACCGGTAAAAGGGTTTGGATATACTTTCAATGCTGCCTGGCCATTTACATATTCAGCTTTATTATAAATAGTAAAATCTTTACTCCATTTAACAGCATCAATGCCAATTTTTTGCAAATCATGCCCGGTTTTATCACCTAAATACACAAATGTATTGCTGTCTGCAATAAAATTATAAATACCTAAAGAAACCCATTGATCATTATATTCATTTTGGTTGATTGATTTTATAGTTTCACCTTCAGAATGAGAAACAATATAATTTACATTTTCAGCATCGGCGCTATATCCGGGAATAAATGCAAGTACATGGTACCTTCCTGGTTCCTGTAAATTCGGTTTCCATGTAACAAAACAAACATCTTCATCGTCATCAATTGTATAGGTCCACCACATATGATCATTATAACCCGAATTATTATCCCTGAAATACTCCATATGTGAGGGCGGTTCATTAAACATATAAAAACCATGATCAAAATTCAGATCATCAATAATAGTATCGTTATATTCCGGTTCAAATCCTTGTGATGAAACAGTCCAGGCTACGCCTCCATGTGTTCCATCAGGATCAAGATTTTGAAACCCGTTATTGTATCCAGGCCAATCGTAATATACATTTTGTCCGTCATAGCTTGGATATTCCGGTGTGTTTTTATTTCCATTAGGGTCATTGAACAGCAATGTACCTTGCCCTGAAATATATCCAATTGCTAAAGTAATATGACCTGCTTGTGTCATATAATGGCATATTGTATGCGGAAATCCGGAGTTAATTTGATTTATAGTGCTTTCTAAAAAACAATTACCCGACCAATATTGTTCTGTTTCAAGAAAATGGTTTTCATAATATTGCCATAATTTACTACCTGGTGAGGAATTATACCACATGAATGAATAAGCCCCCCAGGAATCAGAACCATATGGGCTTGTATAAGTATCGTAATATATTTCGTTAAAATGATACTTATCTGCGACATATGAACCATAATCAGTATAATGAAAATATAATTTATTGATCCCGGTTTTCCATTTTGGTAATTTGTTAAAATACGCTAAAGCCATTACAGCAGTTGTTGGCCCGCAGGATCCTGAACCATCATGAAAATCAGGCGTATCGTATACCTGGTGAATATATTCAACATTTCCGAGCCAGATTAATTTATCTTTTTGGCAGGAGCTAATCAAGGAATTATTAAAAAACAAAATATCAGGTTTATTTAAATCTGCCTTAATATAAGTTTGACTTAATTTATCATAGTTTGCACTAATCTGAGAATTAAACATTTGCTGGTTATTCAAGGATAAAAACAGAATTTCATTATTGCTTAAAAATGTTGGGTAAACTAAAACCTGATCATTGTTTTCTGTAAGGTTATTAAAAGTAAATTTCTCAGCATCAAACATGTATATGTCAGATGATAATAGTTTAAAATTCTTTATCATAGATTTCTGATAAATGATTTTCTTTGAACCCGGAGACCAATTTGCCCCTCCGCCTTTTCCTAACTTATAGTTTTGCCCTGCCTCAAAATCCCACAAAAATAAATCTCCATTAATTGAAGAATAAACAATATAACGATCACAAGGCGACCATTTAGGATACAAATATGAGTTTTTACCATTAGTAATCTGGGTATTCTTTCCTGAATATAATTCCTTTATAATAAGTTGTTCGTTATTGTCTGAGAAAACAACAAAATTATTATCATGTGATATTTTAATAATATTTGAGTAATTATCCAGTTCTATAATTTTGTTTTCTCCTTCATTGATAATGTATAGCCTGTTTGAAATTGTAAAAACAATTGTCTTATTTCCAAAATCAACCTGGCCACATTTTTCAACCGGTTTATGTAGTTCAATAATATTTTGATTTCCTAAATTATAAATTGCCGGGATTTGCATCCCATTGTTCAATATAAGTTTAAAACCTATACGGGATTTATCATCAGAAATGGTATAATATCTTCCACAGCCCGGAGAAGAATGCAGAGTTTTAATATTATTTTGTTTATCAATCAGGTATAATGATGAACAATAATTATCAGTTATGACAATACCATATGGAGTTGAAACGGGGTTAATATAGTATCCTTCTGATTCAATCCGGTAAGCATTTTTCTGATCAATAACCTGGGCAATACCAAAAAAATTCACTAAACTAAAAAAAACTATTATAAGATTTTTCATCCCTTTTAACATTAGTATAGTCTAATGAAGAAAGATACAAAAAAAGGCCAATCTTAACGAATTGGCCTTTAACTTATATAGAATCTATATACATTAAATTATCTTATCATGTATTTTTAACTATTATTAGTATATAAAAGAATATCAACATATTGTGCCCTTTTACAAACTGTTTAACCTGAAACATTTCAGCTTATTAACAGCATGCCTAACACAACCAGTTTTCTAAGCAGGGATCAGTGAATAATCCATTTCCGTCAATCGTTTATAACTATTGTATCTCCATTTAGCTGCTTTTTCTGCCTCCTTAAAAAGAACATCAGCTTCTTCAGGAAACGATTTTATTAAGGATGTATACCGGACTTCTGCATTCAGGAATTTCTGGAATTGTTCCCAGTCTGGTTCTTTTGAATCAAGCGTGAATGGGTTTTTACCTTCTTCTTCTAATAATGGATTATATCTGTACAATTGCCAGTAACCCGCTTCAACAGCAAATTTCATTTCATCCTGGGTTTTTTCCATGCCAGCTTTTATACCATGTGCAATACATGGTGAATAAGCTATAATGATTGAAGGCCCCGGAAATGCTTCTGCCTCACGAAACGCTTTTAATGTTTGACTTTGACTTGCCCCCATTGCTATTTGGGCAACATAAACATAACCGTATGTCATTAACATTTTACCCAGGTCTTTTTTCTTGATTTTCTTTCCGGATGTAGCAAACTTTGCAACTGCTCCTGTTGGGGTAGATTTTGATGATTGGCCGCCAGTATTCGAATAAACTTCAGTATCTAATACAAGAATATTTACATCTTCACCGGAAGCCATAACATGATCCAGCCCACCATAACCAATATCATAAGCCCAGCCGTCTCCACCAATCGACCATATTGATTTTTTTATTAAATATTGTTTCAGATCAAGTATTTCTTTTGCTACAGGAGATTTTTCTTTCTCTAAAGCATTTAAAACCTTTTCCGAAGCTTCTTTTGATTTAGCTGCAAATCTTCTGTTTTCAATCCATTCTGTAAATGCTTCTTTAGTTTCAGGTGTAAGATCACCGGATTCTATTCCTTTTTTCATCCTGTCTTCAATACGGTCACGAAGCTTTTCAACGCCTAAAGCCATTCCATAGCCATACTCGGCATTATCCTCAAATAATGAATTAGCCCATGCCGGACCATGGCCGTTTTCGTTTTTACAGTAAGGTGTTAAAGGTGCAGTCCCTCCATAAATTGATGAACAACCTGTAGCATTGGCTATCATCATCCGGTCACCGAATAACTGCGTAACAAGTTTTACATAAGGTGTTTCACCACAACCGGCACATGCCCCTGAAAATTCAAATAATGGTTGTGCAAACTGACTGTTCTTAACTGTTTTGTCAATTTCTACTGCTTTTTTATTCGTTACATTTTTTACCAAATAATCCCAAACCGGAACCTGGCCCATTTGATTATCAAGTGGTTTCATAAGCAATGATTTTTCTTTTGACGGACATACTTCAACACAGTTATCACAACCCGTACAGTCTAAAGGACTTACTTGTATTACATATTTATATTCAGACAATCCCTTCCCTTTTCCATCAATTAAAAAGGTTCCTTCCGGTGCATTATTTGCTTCTTTTTCATTTAATAAAAATGGACGGATACAGGCATGCGGACAAACATAAGCACACTGGTTACATTGTATACAATTCTCCGGTATCCATTCAGGAACATTAACTGCAATACCGCGTTTTTCATATGCTGTTGTCCCATTTGGGAACGTTCCGTCTTCGCGGCCTACAAAAGCACTCACAGGTAAATCATCACCTTTTAATGCATTTACAGGTTCCAGAAAATTTCGAATAAACTCAGGAACATCATTATCTGGTTTGGGTTCACTTACTTCTATGTTATTCCAACCTGAAGGAATTTCAACTTTTTCAACATCTTCGCCCCTGTCAACTGCCGCGTGGTTCATGTTTACAATATTTTCGCCTTTACGGCCAAAGGTCTTAACAATGGCAGTTTTCATTTCTTTTATAGCCACATCATAAGGAATAACCTCAGAAATTTTAAAGAAAGCCGATTGCATTATTGTATTGGTTCTTGACCCTAAGCCAATTTCATTAGCTATTTTTGTTGCATTGATAATATAAAACCGAATATCATTTTCAGCCATATATTTTTTCATGGAATCGGGGAGCCTTTTTTTAGTTTCTTCAACATCCCAGATACTATTCAATAAGAAAGTGCCGCCTTTTTTTAATCCTTTAAGCATATCATATTTTTGCAGATATGCAAAAACGTGGCAGGCTACAAAATCAGGTGTATTTACCAAATAAGGAGAACGTATGGTATTATCTCCAAATCTTAAATGCGAAATAGTTATACCTCCTGATTTTTTAGAATCATAAGCAAAATAAGCCTGTGCATATTTATCAGTTGTATCACCGATAATCTTAATTGAATTTTTATTTGCACCCACTGTACCATCAGCGCCTATACCATAAAATTTAGCTTCAAAGGTTGATTTATCAGCCATGCTTATCTCTGTCAAAATTGGTAACGATTTAAATGTTACATCATCAACTATACCAACAGTAAACTGGTTTTTTGGTTCGTTCAATTT
>DAOVJU010000516.1 GCA_030632095.1 Chlorobiota bacterium | reverse complement strand
TCATCAGGAATCATGAATTCTTCATCCGCAACCGAACAGGGTATAATATTTTTAATTCTTAAGTGCATTTGAATACCATTCATTACAAGAGGAAATTCAAAAAGGAATCCTGGGATTTTACTGTAGTATAAATTACTTATGAATGGATTATCTAATTCAAATTCAGTTGTATAAAAAATGGTTAACGGATTAAAATCATATTCAGGAATTGTGATTAATGCTTTTTTACATTTATAACCTAATATTTCTCTTTCTTCCTGTAAAAATTCAATTTGTATGTTTCCCGGATATTCATGTCCAGGTATCGATTCACTAAAAGGACACTCATAAGAGTATTTTTTATTCATAAATTTTAACAAGGTTGAATTTGTGCCAGTTTTAGAATTTGTTATATAAACTGAACTAAAAATACCCATCCATCCCACAACTTTTGATAAAGAAAGATGATTTTTAAATTTCAATTCCAATGTAGTGGGCAATAATCCAATTAATGCATTATCATTCTCATTTTCAAAATATTCAATTTCATATTCGATTATTCCTTCAGAAAATTCCCTTTCTTTTTTATTTGTCTGGCACGAAATGATCAGGCAAATAAGTAAAACTACCAATATTACAGTACAATACCTTCTTTTATACATTTACCAGTTAACTTAAAATGTTAAACTTATTAATATTCTTTCAAACTTTAATTAAATAGTTATCAACAATTTCAAATATACTCAATTAACTATATACTTAATTAACCAAAATAACAATTACCCAATCTGGTTCTGGTTTGCCTTCGCAAACCGAAGTTTGCTATTGCAAACGAAAGCTTGTTCATGTTATAATTTACCATTTTAAAGGTTTCTTGTTTAGAAATGTTGAAATTCCTTTTACACAATCCTCATTTTCCCTGGCTTTTGCATTCACTTCCGTGAGTTTTTTCAGGGCAGATGCAAAATCTAAATGTTGTGTATTAGCAATTATTTGTTTTGTTAGTTTTATTGATTCAAATGAAGTATTTTCTGCCAGTTTTAATGCAACATCCATAACTTCTGCATTAATTTTTTCCCGTGGTATTACTTCATTTATTAATCCCATTTCAAATGCCTGACCTGAATTGATCAGTCTGCCTGACAATAATAAATCCCGTGATCTTGCTTCTCCAATCTTTCTAATTAAGAAAAAACTTACCAGGGCAGGTACAAATCCAATTTTTACTTCGGTAAAACCATACTTTGCCTCAGGTACTGAAAATATAAAATCACATACTATAGCTAATCCAGCACCACCAGCTATTGCGTGCCCTTCAACCTGTGCAATTACAATTTTGTCAAACTTATATATGCTCTTAAATAATTCACATAGAGCATTTGAGTCTTCAATATTTTCTTCATATGTGTTTGACTGCAATTGCTGTAGGTATTCTAAATCAGCACCTGCACAAAAAGCTTCACCAATAGCCTTAATTATCACTATTTTGACGTTTCTATCTTTTTGAAACTGGTCCAAAACATTTTTGATTTCTTCAACTAATTCCGAATTAAGAGCATTTCTTTTTTCTGGTCGGTTAAGAATTATCTCTCCAATCCTATTATTAACAGAAGTTATAACATACTTATAGTTTTTTTTCATAATTTAATTACAAAAATATTTTTAGTTTTGCAGACCTAACCTGACGTATTTATTAAATTTTATGAATAATTCAGGCTAATTTACTGAATATTTAATAAGCAAAATAATATATTCAATAATTATATTGATGTATATTTTACAAAAATATTAGACCATGAAAAAACTAGCTGTTATCGCATTAGGAGGTAATGCATTATTGAGAAGTGACCAGTCAGGAACAATTGAAGAACAGGAACGAAATACAACAGACACACTTGAAAATCTGGTATTCTTAATTAAGGAAGGTTATAACTTAATATTAAGCCATGGTAATGGACCACAAGTAGGTAACATTTTAATGCGTAATGATGCCGGAGAAGAAACATACAATATACCACAGATGCCACTGGATATTTGTGTTGCCGATTCGCAGGGTGGAATTGGCTATATGATAGAAAGAATGTTGCGAAATGTATTGAATAAGCATGGGATAAAAAAAGATATTGTAACCCTGGTTTCAGAGGTAATAGTTGATAAAAACGATCCGGCTTTCAAGAATCCGACAAAACGTGTTGGTAAAATCTATAATAAAGAACAAGCAGATAAATTGGCAAAAGAAAAGGGCTGGATTTTTAAAGAAGAAATTAAAGAAACAAGCAGGGGTTGGCGGCGAGTAGTGCCTTCACCTAAACCAATTGGAATAATGAATGAAAAAGTTATTGAAACTTTAGCAAAGCAAGGTACGATAGTAATTGCTGCCGGTGGTGGTGGAATTCCTGTTTATATAGATGAAAATAACAATGTTCGTCCAAAAGAAGCTGTTATTGATAAAGATTTAGCTTCGGCATTAATGGGTATATTAGTTAGTGCAGATGAATTTTACATACTTACAGACGTTCCTTATGTATATATAAACTACAAAAAACCTGATGAAAAAGCAATTGAATTCCTAAACAGGGCAGATACTCTAAAATACATGGACAATGGTATGTTTGGTGAAGGCAATATGGCTCCGAAAATAAGAGCTTGTCTGCAGTTTATTGAACAGGGTGGTAAAAAAAGTGTAATTACAGAAGCATTTAAGCTCGAAGATAAAAAGTATGGAACAAAAATTACTATGGAATACGAAGACTAACTTTGATTTACGCATTTAATCATTTCCAGTAAAATTAGATAGTAGAATAAAAAAATAAAGAGAAATCATCTTTTTAGAATATCATAAATTAAAAATCAAAAAAAATAAAACTATGGCATTCAATTTAAGAAACAGGCATTTCACAAAATTATTAGATTTTACCCCGGCAGAAATAAAATTCTTATTAGATCTTCCAATTGATCTTAAAAAAGCAAAATATGCCGGAATTGAACAACAAAAATTAACAGGAAAAAATATAGCATTGATATTTGAGAAATCATCAACCCGGACAAGATGTGCTTTTGAAGTAG
>DAOVJU010000292.1 GCA_030632095.1 Chlorobiota bacterium | reverse complement strand
AATCAACTTCAGCATGGCTTCCTCTTTTTTCCCTGTGCCAGTAAAACAGTTGTTTTTGTTTGAATGGAGAGCTATATTTAATCATTTCTAAACCTGTAAAAATCTCTGCAATACTACCTTTGTTAAGTATGTCAGTATTTTTTGACAACAGTATTTCCGATAAATTAAGATTTAGGGTGTTTTGGATAATGCCTGTATCCAGTAAAAAGGCTTTAAATTTTTTATAATTAATCCCGGCTCCTAGTGGAACTCCTTGTCCCGATGAGTGATACACTTTATGTACCAAACCAGCTGTTGTAATTAATTCCAGGGCATTTTTAGCCTGCGTTGGATTTGAAACAGTGTTCACTTTTGAAAAAATAAATTTTCCACCTGATTGAGAAATCACAGAGTCAAGTGTTTCGCGTAATCGGTCAACAGGAATTCTTTTATTATACTTTATAAAATCACTATTATATGATGTTGTAATATCAGTGAGAATATTATAGACTTCTGTTATATTATTATTTGAACAATAGCTATTTACTGCATCAGGCATGCCTCCAATTATAAGATGTATTTTAAGTAAGCCAACTAGTTTGTTATGAAATATATCGTTTATCGGATTCTTTATATCAGCTTCTTTTTTCAGTTTGAGTAATCTTTCTTCACCTTTTGCAATCAGAAATTCATCGAAAGACATCGGGTACATAAATATCGAACGTATTCGGCCTACTCCAAATGAAGGTAGATATGCCAGAGCAAATTCTAATAAAGAGCCAGCAGCAATAACATGTAAATCAGGAATGTCTTCGTAAAAAAAACGTAAAGATTCTATTGCTCTGGGACAAGCCTGAATCTCATCAAAAAACAATAAAGTTTTTTCTATAGTTATTTGTTGTTTGTAATAAATTGATAATTCTGAAATTATTCTTTGAGGATTAAGATTTTTATCAAATAATAATCTAACATCAGTATCTTTTTCAAAATTAATTTCTAAGAAATTATCAAATGTTTTTCCAAGTTCCCGTATTATATATGTTTTACCTACCTGTCGTGCCCCTCTTACCAGCATTACTTTTCTTTTTGATTGTTTTTTCCAGTCAATTAGATGTTCAAATATAGTTCTGTACATATTTTACATTATTATTAAAGCTAATCCAGCTATTATGTTTAATAAAATCAAGCCTAATTTAATAGTTTATTTTAAAAATATCAAACCTAATATTGGTATTACAATTAAAAAATCAAGTCAAGTAATGCGGTTTTAATTAAATCAAATTGGAAATGTCAGGGTTAACAGGCAAAACTTTATGAAAAATAATCCTATACTCCAAAAACTCCCGATGATTATTACAACTATCAAAGAAACTTTTTTAAATTTCCTTTTAGTATTATTATGCCAAAACAAAATTATTTGTTATTGTTACTACTCGTATTTAAATAAATTCATTAACTCATTTAAATTGTACAGAAGGCAAAAGTTCAGTACTAATTATCTTAAATTCAGTTCTGCGGTTCAATTCTCTGCCAGATGGATTATCATTACCATCCGGAAAAGAATTTGGAGCAATCGGAATGCTTTCTCCATAACCAATTGTCTGCATTCTTTCTTTTTCAATGCCTCTTGAGTTTAGATATTTTGCAACATTCTCGGCTCTTTTTTCTGATAATTGGATATTATAATTGTCATCACCAATACTGTCAGTGTGCGAACTAACTTCAATTGAAAAATCAGGTTTTTCTATTAGCAAAGAAATTAAAGTACTATCTAAAACAGCTTTTGATGCCTCATTAAGAAAACTTTCATTAAAATCATAATAAATATTTGTAATGATCAGGGCTTCTTCAGGAATAATACTAATTTTTAACGGATTCACAGTTATTTGATTATTTATTACATCGTTTTCATCTGTTAAAACTTTTAACTGTCCTTTAAATTCTTTCTCATCGTGAAAAATAATATTGTATTCCTGATCTTTCTCAACATTAAATAAGTATTCTCCTATTTTGTTCGCAGTATCGCTGGTTATATAAATAGAATCATTTTCAAGCTCATTTTGAATATATAACGAAACAATAGTGTTTTCATAATATTTATTCATCTCGTCAAGTATAGAATCCTGGTTTCGGAAAACTATTCCCTTTTTAAAATATTTTTGGATAGTACTGTCTATAGTTGCTTCCAGTTTTCCTTTCAATGTAATTTGTTCTATATCATTATACTTAAAAAAGAACATATCGTAACAACAGTATTCATTTCCTAATAAATAACTGCCTTGCCTGTTTGAGACTATAAAACCACGGTTTTGCTTTTCATTATTTACATAATAAACATCGTCGGCATTTGTATTAAAAGGGGACCCAAGGTTTTTTGCCGGAAGCCATCTTCTCATTTCACCTGTTGCCTTGTAAATATCAAAACAACCAAGGCCAACCTTACCATTTGAACTATAATAAAGTGTTTTAGTAATATTATTGTAAAATGGTGTTATTTCGTCTTTCTCAGTGTTTATTTTTGATCCTGCATTTTTAGGTTCTGTATATGTTTTATATTTCATATTATAAACTGTAAACCAAATATCCATTCCGCCTCTTCCTCCAGGCCTGTCTGATGCAAAATAAATGATTTCCAAATCCTTGTTATAGGTACTTCCTGAAGTTGGATGTGAAGAAGTAAAATTGTTGTTGTTTATTGAATTACCTAATTTATAAGGAGTTTCAAATATGTTATCCTTGTAGTTGCTTGCATAAATGTTACACACATTTTTATATTGCCAGTTTTTATAGCAAGTATTATAATAGAATCTTTTTTTATCCAATGAGAAACTACCATTTAGAATATTTGTGTTTGTAGTATTAATAATTTCATTAAGTTTATTTCCCTTCTCCCATTTATTATTATTATAACTTGCATAAAATAGTTTTGCATTTGGAATTGGAGTGGAATCATAAATTGAATAAGTTATTTCATCAGTTGGTTCCACCTGGGCATAAATTATTATGCTGTCATTTATAAAATATGGTGAATATTCAGAACGAATATCATTAACGGGTTTTTTTAAATGAAATATTGTAATTCCTTTGGGATCATTAATTGTATTTATTGCAAACTGACAGTTTTCAATTTCTAATGTTATTAGTTTCCTTAAAGTTCTATCTAGCTTTTCCTTTAAAAGCGGCTCTAAAATTTCAAGTGCGAATTCATATTTTGCACTATTCTTATGACAGTGTGCTTTTAAATAACTATTTTCATTTTTGCTATAATTGTTATTAATCAATACATTAAATTGCTTAACAGCTTTTGTAAATTCTTTATTCTCTATATAACATTTAGCTAGTTTTTGAATGGTCTTATAATCTTTTGGTGCATTTTGAATTGCTTTTTTGTAACTATCAATTGCTAAAATATAATCCGATTGCAATACAAAATTGTCTCCTGAATTAATATACTTTCTTGCACCTAATTTTTCTGATACCTGCCCAAACGATGATCCCTTTATAAAAAGCAATATAATTGTTGAAAACAGTATGGTTTTTAGTGATTTCAATTCAGAATAATTCTAAGTAATTTAATATTTGTTACACGAATTAAATTTAGTAAATTTATTTATAATTATTTCAGAATCAGCTAATTTGATTAAGTAAAACTATTGTTCAGTATGGCAATCAGATTATCAATAACTTACAAAATTGTAGTATGGATTTTACTGGTTATTTTAATTAGTGGTTATAAGAAAATACGTCAATTGCCCTCCCAGCCCCTTTTGTTCCCCAAACGGGGAAAACCCAACGCATTGAGTGTGAAAGGTATCCCCGTTTGGGGATTATGGGGTGAGCAATGGCATTCCTTTTTTTCAAGAGTTTTCTTAATCGCACTTATTAATCTTAGCATTACAATTGAGCTAAGAAGTCAATATATTGATTATTTAAATAATGATGCTTTTAATGTAATGATGAATCCGGTAAATACAGGAAACCACCATTATGACTGGAAAATTGTAAATGTTTATAATTCCAAAAGGTTTTTTTCTCCTAATAAATTTAACAGCATATATATAGCCGGTGACTATAATTTGCTCTTTTTCCCGGATAATTTAAGCCTGGGAGCCGGTATTTATTCCTCTTATTTTGTAAATACTCCGTTTCGCTCAAATATGTTTTACATTTCCACAGCATTTCATAAAGTTTATAATGTTCATCAATTTCATTTGGGATTTGTTACTGCATTTCAAAATATCAAATTGGACAGTTATAATTTACTTTTCCCTGACCAATACGATAGAAATATTGGTGGTTATAATTCTTCACTCTCCACGAATGAATTGATTGACGACAATTATAGTGAACATTTTGATTTAAATATAGGCATAGTATATTCTGTTTTGTATAATAATATGCAACCGGAAATTGGTTTTGCATTGATCAGGATTAACAGGCCTGAACTAAATTATACAAATAATTCAGAAACATTAGCTATTGAGAAATCGTTTTTTGTAAAGGCATGTTATCATTATTCTGAAAAGCTGAAAATTTTACCTGTTGTTTATTTTATCTCAGACCAAAAGGAATTCCATAAAACCTTTGGTTTAAACATGAATTATGGGATTTCTAAAAATTCAATTATCATAAAATCATTAAAATCCGGAGTTTTTTTCAGGGCAATAAATGAGAATTATCCGGGATCAATCATCCTGAATCTCGGTGTCGGACATAACAATTTGCAAATAGATTTACACTATAATTTCTTTATGTCAATTAGTGATTATATTCCCGGTAAAATAAAAACCCTGGAAATTACATTAACTTATTTGGGATTTAACAGGGAAACAAAACAGTTTTCGGTTCCTTGTGAGATTTATTAATATGAATATAAAAGTTTACATAGTTCTGTTTTTCAATCTGTTATTATTAGTTTATAATAGCAGCATACATTGCCAGGTTTTAGCAGATTTTACTGCTCAGGATAGTTCTGGATGCAACAGTAAAATAATCCATTTTATAAATCAATCAACTGGTAGTGGAACGCTAAATTATTCTTGGGACTTTGGAAATGGAACAACATCAAATATTGAAAATCCGATAGTTGCTTTTACAATTACCGGGGGTTATACGGTACAATTAATTGTAAGCAATGATACGGAATCTGATACTCTTATAAAGGAAAATTTCATCAATATTTTTACAAATCCAGTAGCAAATTTTGAGTCAAGTAGTACACTGACAGGATGTGCTCCCTTAATCATAACATTTATAAATAATTCTTT
>DAOVJU010000248.1 GCA_030632095.1 Chlorobiota bacterium | reverse complement strand
ACTTGCGTTTATGACTTTTAACTTCCTGTCCGTAAAAATTTCTTATTTGTCCTTTTATTATTGGAATTCTGTCGCCTTTTTCAACTGCTTCTTCGGTTTTTAATTCCCGGGCTATTCGTTCTTTGCGTTTTTTCATTTCTTCCTTTTGCTCGTTGTAATACCTGGGAATGTAATTAAATTGTTTGTTTTTGGTTAATCTGAAAAAACTTGGCATGATCTATAATTTTTCTTGAGGAACAAAGGTATTTATTATTTTTTAGTTTAATAAATGCTTTACAGAATTCAAACGTTAAAAAATTAAAAAAGTTCTTTTTTTGTGTCATTACTTTTCTTTCTTCTACGTCATCACAAGAACGAAGGACAAAGTAATCTGTCTCAAATTAGACGTCATTACGAGGGAAGAATGACCGAAGTAATCTGTTTCAAACAGGCAGATTGCTTCACTGCGTTCGCAATGACGTGTCTAAATTGGGGGATTGTTTTTCCAACCATTTATGTAAAACAATTAATGCCCACAAGCGATTGTACAGGTAGTTCTTATTCTTCTTTCTATAACCATGTATAAGCTTTGCTACAAATTCCCAGGCAATAATCCCATGCTTTTCAATTACATTTTTAGATAAATATTTATCAATTAAATAGCTTAATTCATTTAACAACCATTGGTTCATTGGTATAGCAAATCCCCATTTTGGCCTGTTAAAATATTTTTCCGGTATTAATTCGTACAAAACCTGTTTTAATAAATATTTTTGAATTCCATTTTTTATTTTCAGATCCGGTGAAATATTAACTGCAAATTCCGCGATTTTATGATCCAGCAAAGGAACCCTGGTTTCTAATGAATATTTCATTGTAGCCCGGTCAACTTTTACAAGCAAATCATCTTTTAAATAATAATTGAAATCGAATAAAGCCTGGGTTTCAGCGGGTGTTAATGAATGCCTGATATCATGATGTTTTTCCTTTAATTTATAATCTTCATAAATAAATGATGAAAGATTTTCTTTCAATTCATGCCTCGTAAAAAAGTATTGTTCCTGCGAAAATATATGACTTGGTAATTGCCTCCTGGATTCATAATTCAACAAGTATGAAACCCGTTCATAACGACTGGGCATGACAGAAAAAAAACTGCTAACAGGTTTTCTGATGAATTTCAAGAAAGGATTCGATAAGCGGTTAGCCCAAACATAAGCCCCGTAACCATGAAATAATTCATCACCTCCATCACCTGATAAAGTCATTGTAACATATTTCCCGGCCATTTTCGAAACCAGCATAGTTGGTATTGCAGAGGAATCAGCAAATGGTTCATCGTAACTTTCATCAAGTGTGTCAATTAATTCCATTGCATCCTGAAATGACAAAATGAACTCATGATGATCTGTTTTCAAATAATCAGCTACCTTTTTAGCATAATTTGCTTCATTGAATTTTGATTCTTTAAAACCTATCGAAAAAGTTTTAACTGGCTGTGGTGTAATTTCTTGAGCAACAGCAGTTACCAGGCTTGAATCAATTCCGCCACTTAAGAAAGTTCCATATGGTACATCACTTATCAGTCTTTGCTCAACTGATCTAAAAAGTAATTCATTAAATTTCGATTTAGCTTCAACTTCATCTGTTATTACCTCATTACTAATTTTTTCTTTTATCCTCCAATAACGATTTATATTGAATAAACCATTTTCCAGGACTGCATACCTGCCAGCAGGAAATTTCCTGATCTCAGAATAAATTGATTCAGGTTCAGGGATATAACCTAAATGCAGGAATTGATTTATGGCAATTTTGCTGAGCGTTAAATTAGCTTTTCTTTTTACAAGCTTAACAACTGATTTTAATTCCGAGGAAAAGGCCAGGTTTTTTCCATCATAATAATAAAAAAGGGGTTTTATTCCAACACGGTCGCGAAACAAATAAAGGTTTTCAGTTTTTTTATCATAAATGGCCATAGCAAACATGCCATTGAGCTTTTCCAGAAAATCAATTCCCCATTTTGCAAATGCATCGAGGATCACTTCCGTATCAGAATGTGTTTTCCAGTTCAGATTTAACTCATTTGCTATCTCTTTATAATTGTATATTTCACCATTAAAAACTATGCAAAACCTGTTATCATGCGAATGCATGGGTTGGTTGGCATCTTCAGAAAGATCAATAATGCTAAGCCGGTTATGTCCAAATCCAACTTTCTTTTCAAAAAAGTAAGCGGTATTATCAGGCCCGCGATGTTTCATTAATCCAGCCATATCCTCAAGGTCTTGCCTTGAAAATTTTCCATCTTTTGAATAAAATCCACTAATACCGCACATTACTTTTCCGTTTTCTCTTTATTTAAAATCCACTTGTTGGTGAAAACACCAACAAGGGTGTTATCGGACCTACTGTAAGTCCGAATTGTGAAACCTCCTTATTTTGAATTTTCACTCGTTTTATTTAATAATCACCATTTTCTTCATATCAACTAATTCACCGTTTATTTCCAGGGTATAATAATAAATTCCGTTAACCATATCTTTAACACTTATAAAAACGGAATGTCTCCCTTTTTCTAAATCCCTGTTAACATATGAATTAATATTCTTTCCAACAGAATTCATCAATTTAATACTTACACCGGCATCCTTTTTAATGATAAATTTAATTTCTGTATTATCTGTAAACGGGTTAGGGGAATTCTGATATAAGATATAATCAACTGATCCTGACAAATTAAAATTATTGTTATCCTCTGAATTTTTACCCTTTAGCATACTTAAAAGAAATTCCCGGTTACTAATGTAATCTTCCATTGTTTCAGGCTTCATTTCAGGTATTTTCCATATGCAGGCAGCTTTATTTTCTTCTTCTTCCATCAAATAATATAAATGCCCGGCATCAATTGCTGCATAGATAGAATCTTCCGGTGTTTCAGGATCTTCAATAATATCTTCATAAAACTGCAATGCAACAGCATAGTTTTTCTGTTTTATTTCACATTTGTTTTTAAGATAGCCGGCGAGCTTTTTAAGCTGATCATTATTAATAATATTCGGTTCAGAACCAAAATATTCTTTCAGGGCTTCGTAATCTTCGGAAGAAATGCCTGTTAATGTTACCATATCTTTTAATGAAGCAGTTGCATATTTCGAATCAGGATAGTTTGTAACAATTTGTTTCAGTTTGGTATTTGCCGATGAAAAATTTTCGTTTTGAATATCTGAAAAAGCCGATCCGTAAAGCTCTTTTGGCGGGTTACCGGGTGCTCCAGACGGTATTACTCCACAATTCCAAACCGGGTTATAAATAAACATGCTGTAAGGGTTTAAGTCATCCTGCGGGCGAAAATCATCTCCCCAGCAATTATTTCTTACATCATAATCACCTGGAGTAAAACCATTGTTTGAACAATCGACCAGAGGGTTATTATTTACAAAACTATGAATTACATTGTATTCGAAAACAACAGGGAAACTATTGTCAATTGCTATTACCTGGTTATCAGTATTATCATAAACCATTTGATAAATACCCTGCTCAGAAAGTTCTTTATCGCCATATACCGCGATTTTACTATTATGCTTACACGAAATCCCGTAACTGCTCCCTGAAATTGTGTTGCTTGCTATATCGGCAACGCTGTTGTATATCCTGATGCAGGGTTTTTTCTTTTGGCCTGGCAATGGGAAATTATCCAGTAAGGTATTACCGGCAATCAGATGCTGGCCTATTGGATGATCACCGGAATTATAAATGGCAATGGCAATTGCATTGTTACTTGTAATATTATTGTTTTCAATAATATATGTCGGATAAGCATCAATATTAATTACTGCATTACCGGAATAAGCGCTGAAATTGCAATTTCTAACATTTACATACCCGGTACTGTAAAATGAATATGTAAAATTAAGACTTGATCCCGTAAAGTCAGAATTTTCAATGTTAATGTTGCCTTTACTATATTTTACAAAACTTGTATTTGTAAATGTACATTCCATAATTTCAAGGTCGCTTATGCCGCCTATCATTAAGTTGCTGAAATTAACGTTTTGCAAACTCACAGGATATGAACTACGAAAAGTAACACTTACCGCTTCCTGTCCGTCAGGACAAGTAATATTTGCACCCTCTTTGGCATATAAATTTCCATAAATGCTAAGGTTGCAGTTAATAAGTGTAAGCTCCCCGTTTATTTTAAGGTTCCCGTGTACTATAATGCTGTTATTACTGTTTTTCCCTTCAAATGTTACATTGTCCCCTATTATTAAGTTAGCGCCTTCTTCAATAATTAATTTAGCATTATTGAATAAATCAACTCTTGAATTATTATCAAATGTAAGTTCGGCACCTAAATTAATATGAACATTTACAGGTATACCTACAATTCCATTAACTGTTAGTGATGAAAAAATATCAGTATTTAAAATTGTTGGATATTCAAGTGAGGTTGTATTCCCAATATTGCCGATATCTGACCATTGAGGATCATCATAGGGAACATCGGAAACTTTAGGAAAAACAATTCCGGCTTGCCTGCTATCAAATTCATAAACCCATTCTGCTGCTTCGTATATTGATATCAAGTTATCATTATTTGCGTCTGCATTCTGAAGGGGGAAATTAATATATTCCGTTTCATACAGGTTATTGTATGCAGGAGTTTCACCTTTGAATGCATTCATCAGGTGATAATTATATTCTCCATGTGGATATTCATGGCTGTCCCATTCTTCTATTTCATCGGAATAATAACTGTTGCCAGGGAGAGTATCCCCGGGATAATCAATGCCGTCAAAATAAAGTTCATCAACAAAAAAGGCCAACATGTGATCATTTGCCGCAGTGAAAATTATGGTATTTTCATTTTCAAGGTCATCTACAAAACCGCCTGATGCACATTGCTGCATCAAAAATACTTTTTTATTGCATATGATCCGGTCTGTTAATGCAGCTAATTCATAATCCCATAATTTTTCATTATTCAATAAACACAAAAAAGAATTACCTCCACTATGCCAGCCATGGTCAAAAGTCCAGACAACAAGAAAATCGTCTTCTGTTAATTGTGGAAAACCGTTTTTGCCGTTTGCCAGGCCTTGGAATACCGAGTCTACATTAGCACTATCAGCAGCGTAATCGGTTATATGATCATAATCGTGTTGTTCAGGTCTGTATCTGCCGTCAACCCAATCACCTGCTTCTGTGTTTGGATAATCAATACCATCAGCAAACAGTACTATAACATTTTTATCTGAAAAACCTTTCCCTCCCTGATCTATCGGTTTTATTAGCATTTCCCACATAAGATAAGTATCGTGCCAAAATGCTTCCACCAGGCTATCTTTTCCATTATTCCACTGTAACTCTATTGGAATATTTTTAGCTGCTAAATCACCCGTTATTAAAACTGCATATTTTTCCTGTGCAGTAATTGTTCCAACAAATAATAAAGCTGTCAGAACAAATGATGAAATTTTGTGTTTCATAATTTTTTAATTTTAAATTAAATATTAAATTTATTTTACTAATTGCAGGGAGCGAGTCATACTGCGTCTGTCAACCTGCAGACGGTAAAGGTAAAGGCCGTTTTTTACTACCTTTCCGTTTTTATCTTTACCGTTCCACTTAATATTATATTCGCCTTTTTCTTTATATTCATTTACCAGTGTTGTAACAAGCCTGCCTTGCAGGTCGAGTATTTTTAATGTTGTGTAGCCACTTTTATTTAAATAAAAATGTATGGTTGTTTCTGTATTAAAAGGATTAGGGTAATTTTGTTT
>DAOVJU010000110.1 GCA_030632095.1 Chlorobiota bacterium | reverse complement strand
TATTTAAAATCAGTAAATATTAAAATCTAAACCGTTTCCAATTCCAGATTTGTATATTCTTCAGTAATATTGAAATCGTATTCAGGATATTCATATAATGACATTCTGGGCTCTGTTTCACCAATGGAGTATCCCCAAATATTGCCATAATCCGAAATATCTTCCCCCATATCTTCCAGTTGGTTCAAGTATTCACTAATAGATTTTGATTCAATAATAATAACTTTACCCATCTGGTTTATTATCGGACTATGGTTTCGGTTAGCGTCATGGTCAAATTCCAGAATTCTCCTTCCATATCTTGTTATGCCAATGGTTCTGAAAGTAAGGCTTTTCCCGACTCCAGGAAGATTAAGTACATTTCTGTCGGTTCCTAAAAACGGAAGATCTGTACGCTTCATCAAATCATTAATATTATCCTTCAGCATTTCAGCATTATTTGGAAATTCCTTTATCTCATCATAATATTCTTCAGGTATTTTACCAAATACTTTTTCTTCCATTTGTTCCTGAACTGCACGTTCATTTGTTGCAAAATTGAAATTGTTTTCCATATAACCTTTTACACTGAATGTATAATAATTCAATATACCAATTTCATTCAGGACTCTTCTAAGTTTTGCAGAATGGCCCCTTCGTGATCCTGCTGTAGTAAAAACGAGTTGATTGGTAACTGTCCATCCGGCTAAATTTAATAAACGGATTGCTTCACGGGCTTCCGGTGTAACTTCCATAGGTGATTCAAAGTGCGTTTGAATAATAAACTGCTTTATTCCTATTTTAGAAGCCTTCTTCTTAAAATCCCCTAACATTTTAGTCAGTTGTGGAGTAATTCTTTGTGGCAAATAAACCGGCAACCTTGAGCCTAATCTTACCCGTAGAATTTCAGCATACTTTTCCCCGTCTTTCCTTTTTTCATTTTTCATTTTCTTTTCAACCGCCATATTGTAAATTCCATCTAATATTTTTTCAAGGGTTTTATCTGTACTCATTAAGGCATCGCCACCGGTAATTAAAATATCTCTAAGTTGTGAATCGGTTCCAAAATAGCTTAGTAATTTCTTTTGCTTTTCGGCCCATGTTTCCCGGGGCTTTAATTTGTCAAGATTAAAGTTCAGGTTTCCCCGCTGAAAATCATACATTCGTTGGCATGAAGCACATAATCCGCCGCAAGCCCTGCCAATAGTATCTGGAATTAATATAGCAACTTCAGGATACCGGCGGTGAATATTATGCTCTGAAGGCAATAACCATCCGGCGGCATTCGGTTTTCCAGGCTCAACCTTATCCTCTTTTTCCCATGCTATAATGCTACCATATTCATCAAGTAACTGTTTACTGTAAATCACATAATGCCGAATAGCCAAATCTGCTCCAATTGCAAAATACGGAACCCTGACATGGAGTAATGAAAGATAATACGGGTTTACAAAAAACGGGATGCCTTTTTGTTTTGCTTCATATAGAATTTTCATCGTGTCTGGATCCAATGAATTTCCGAGCAATTCATTTAGTAAATCAGGTGATCGTACGGCAAAGCGAAGATGAAATAACCTGTCATCCCACCACTCCAGCATTCTTAAATACTTTTGCTCTTTTGACATATCCTTCTCAAAAAAGAATTTCGAATCCTTAATTTCCCCTTTATCAATTTTCTTAATTAATATTTTGAGCACCCTCTCTTTATTTTCTTCCCTTAGCTTAATAATTCTCGGATCAAGCCCCGATGACCATTTGGCCATCCACTCTTCAACTTTTTCTTTTTTAGGAAATTCACGTTTTGCTTTTCCTGAAAATTGCCTGAAAAGCTGTAACATATCTTTAAAAAAATACGGTTTTGCTCCCCCTGTCCCAAAATTTACAGCAAGCCAGATTAGAGCAACCGGATTACTTATTGCTTTCTCACCATGAAGATTTGAATCATCAAATTCACGGCCTGCATTATCAATATAATCTAACATGCGAATAGCTGCGAAATCCTTCCATTTGAGTTTCTCAAATGCTTCTCTGCCCTTAATTTCACATTTATAAAACTTGTATGCATCAGAATTTTTTTTCAATTCTTCCATTACCCAATTTCTGACACCAACCAGGGCTTCAGTATCATTGCGGGCATTCCGCATTATTTCTTCAAGGATTGGATTTTCATGTAATAACTGTTTTAATAATTTGTGCGATTTTACCGTAATGGCTATATGATCTAATTCGTGAACAACACTTGTCATAATGGTAGATATTTATAAGGTTTCAGGTAAATTTACAAAAAATATAATTTCAAGACCTTGCAAGCGGAGGATTTTTAATTTTAAATTCCCTAATTATTCTTCCTTAAACTGAATTTAAATTACAGGTTCAAGAATCACCATCTTTCCGAAAGTTTTAAACTTTCGGAAAGTTAAACTAAGTTTGTGCTAAATCAAATATTTGAATCATGCCAAGTTTTGTAATTAACGAAAAATGCGACGGATGTAAAGCACTGGATAAAACTGCCTGTCAATACATTTGTCCGAACAATTTAATGGTATTGGACCTAGAAAAAAACAAAGCATATAATCAAGCAGTGGAAATGTGCTGGGAGTGTTATAGTTGTGTAAAAATTTGCCCGACCCAAGCCATTGAAGTAAGAGGTTATGCCGATTTTATGCCACTTGGTGCTGTTGTTCAACCTTTGCGTAGTACTGATACCATTATGTGGTCTGTCAGATTTAGAAACAAGAAAATTAAACGCTTTAAATTTCCGATACGAACAACACCGGAAGGAAGTATTGAGCCAGATGCAGGATTTGAAACCGGAACGGATGATTTGAAAAGTCCTCTTTTAAGGACTGAGCCAGATTCTCTTGGAACGGAGCTTTATAAAAAGTAGAATCACAAATTACAAAACCCAAATTACAAATAATAATCAATGTCAAAAATTTCAAATTCAAAACCTGTTTACGATCTTGAAGAAAGAACGTTTTATTTTGCTAATCGTGTTCGAAAAATCAAAATAGTTTTTCTTTTTTTATATTGAAATATGTTCATATAAATACAAAAGCTTATTCACGGCTTGTTTTGTACATTGAAAATTCGAGTTTGGGATTTATTTGTTTTTTGTTATTTGATTATTGTTATTTAAAATATAAGCTATGAATATAGACAACTTCGAAACCATAATAATAGAAACTGACCTATTAATTCTCGGAGGCGGAATGGCTGCTTGCGGAGCAGCATTTGAAGCATCGCACTGGGCAAAAAAGCATGACTTAAAAGTAACTGTTGTTGACAAAGCTGCCATGGAAAGAAGTGGGGCAGTGGCAATGGGACTTTCAGCTATTAACCTCTATTTGGGATTAAAAAACGAAAAAAATACTGTAGAAGATTATGTGAATTACGTGAAAACCGATCTCATGGGAATTGCCCGTGATGATTTGGTAGCTAATATTGCCCGCCATGTGGATTCTTCAGTACATCTTTTTGAAAAATGGGGATTACCTATATGGAAAGACGATGAAGGAAATTATGTTAATGAAGGCCGCTGGCAAATTATGATCCATGGTGAATCGTATAAAAACATTGTCTCAGAAGCAGCAAAAAATGCACTAAAAGAGCTTGGAGAAAATGGTGAATATTATGAAAGGATCTTCATTACTGAACCTATAATGGATGGTGAAAGATGCGTTGGAGCTGCAGGTTTTAGTGTTCGGGAAAATAAATTCTATATTTTCAAAGCAAAGGCAGTTCTTGATGTAATGGGCGGTGCGGTTCATGTTTTTCGTCCGAGATCGGTTGGTGAAGGACTGGGAAGATCGTGGTATCCACCATTTAATTCTGGTGCTAGTGCTTATTTTACACTTAAAGCCGGTGCTGAAATGACCTGCCAGGAAGTACGCTTTGTTCCTGTTCGTTTTAAAGATTCTTATGGCCCGGTTGGTGCATGGTTTCTTCTTTTTAAATCGAAAGCCACTAATGCAAAAGGAGAAGACTACATGGTAACCCGTGCATCTGAATTGGAAAAATGGGCTCCTTATGGAACAGCTAAACCAACCCCTGCTAATTTAAGGAACTATTTAATGCTTTTAGAGTTAGAAGCAGGCAATGGTCCAATTTATATGAAAACGGATGATGCCATTAAAAAAATAGTTGCTGAAATTCCTGACGAAAAACAAGCTAAAAGAAAACTTAAAGAACTTGAATCAGAAGCATGGGAAGATTTTTTAGATATGACCATTAGCCAGGCATTAAACTGGGCTGCACATAATATTGAACCGGAAAATACACCATCAGAAATTGCTGCCTGCGAACCTTATTTTATAAGCTCTCATTCAGGAGCTTCGGGTGCATGGATAAGTGGCCCGAAAGATTTGGCCCCGTCGGAAGATTACCATTGGGGATATGATAATATGACAACCATTAAAGGATTATTTGCTGCCGGTGATGCTTCAGGGGCTTCATCCCATAAATTCTCATCCGGTTCGTTTACCGAAGGCAGAATTGCAGCTAAGGCGGCTCTTGCTTTTTGTATTGATAACCCTGAATTAGAAGCATTTAATGAAGAAAAGATCAAAGAATTAGAGCAAAAAATATTGCAACCACTTGCAACTTTTGAAGCACATAAAGATTATGCTAATGATGAGGATGTAAATCCTAATTTCATTAAGCCAAAAATGTTTATGTTCCGTTTACAAAAGATCATGGATGAATATGCCGGTGGAGCATCAATGAATTTTAAGACTTCAAAAGCTTTGCTGGAAAAAGGATTGGAGTTTTTAGAATACATGAAAGAAGATGCTGATAAATTAGCTGCGAAGGATCTGAACGAATTAATGCGTTGCTGGGAAAATGTACATCGTATGTGGCAAGCTGAATCACATATCAGAACTATGCTTTTCAGGGAAGAAACACGCTGGCCGGGATACTATTTCAGAACAGATCATCCGGAAATGAAAGAAGATTGGAAAGTATTTGCTAATTGTAAGTGGAATCCGGAAACGGATGAATGGGAAATGATTCGACGAGAAATTTATGAATTAAACAAGGACAATTAATAACTTACAAATTTCAAATAAAAGCCACAGATTTTACAGATAAACTTATGAACCTTTAGCTCGGCGAAGCCAAATATTCAGAACAGGGAAATCCATTAATAGCAAAAAGAGTAGTTTTATAATCTGTTAATCAGTGGCAAATTTGATTACCCACTATATAACATGGAACCATAAGTTTTAATCATTGAAAATTGAGTTTTGGTTTTTATTTGTTATTTGTAAATTGTTTTTTGGTGCTTAATTAGAAAAGTCTATGAATAAGACAGAAAAACCTATTCTGGTTATTGGCGGAGGAATTAGCGGAATTACGGCTGCTGTTGAAATTGCAGAAGTTGGCAAAGAGGTAATTCTGATTGAGAAAAAACCATATATGGGAGGAAATGTAATTCAGATGAACAATTACTTTCCAAAACTTTGTCCACCTGCTTGTGGTTTGGAAATTAATTTCAGAAGAATTCGTCAAAATCCACGAGTTAAATTTTACACTTCATCTGAAGTTGTTGATATCTCCGGAGAAAAGGGGAGTTTTCTGGTAAAACTGAAAACAGAACCACAATATGTTAAAGATATATGCACTTCTTGCGGTAAATGTGTGGAAGTCTGCCCGGAAGAAAGGCCTAATGAATTCAATTATGGTTTTGATAAAACTAAAGCTATCTATTTGCCTCATGAAATGGCCTTTCCCATGAAATATCATATTGATGAAAAATATTGTAAAAAAGATTCTTGTAATAAATGTGTTGAGGTGTGTGAATATAATGCAATTGATTTTTCTGCAAAAGAGACAATACAAGAATTTAGCGTTCATTCTATAATTACCGCTACCGGATGGCAAAACTTTGATGCAAACAAAATAGCTAATTTAAATTATTCAGAATTTGAAAATGTTATTACAAATGTCGAGTTTGAACGATTAATTGCTTCTAATGGTTTTGGAAGCAACAATTTAGTAAGGCCTTCTGATCAAAAAACACCGAAAGAAGTAGTATTTGTTCAGTGTGCCGGCTCAAGAGATGAAAATTATCTTTCTTATTGTTCTGCAGTATGTTGTTCTGCTTCGTTAAAACATGCGCTTTCAATTCAGGAAAGATATCCGGATAGTAAAATCAAGATTTTCTATATCGACTTAAGGGTTGCCGGAAGAAATGAAGATTTTTTAAATAAGGTTGAGGAGAATAAAAATATTGAATTGATAAAAGGGAAAGTAGCAAAAATTGAAGAGATTAAGAATTCTAAAAACCTGGTTGTTGAGGCTGAAGATACCTTGTTGGGTAAAAAGGAAAAACATGAAGCTGATTTGGTTGTTCTGGCAACAGGAATAATCCCAAATGAGCCGACAATTAAATTAAATAAGAATAAATTTAGCTTTTTAAATGCTGATCAAAAAGAAGGCATTCATGTAGTTGCCTGTTGCAAAAAACCAATGGATGTGTCGTCCTCGGTGAAAGATGCTACAGCCGCTGCATTGAAAGCTATACAATAAATATTTTCTCGATTCAATTCTCAAAACACAAACTCACACACTCCCCCTTGTGAAACGGATTTGTGTGAAGGCGAAGGGGGCGGGGGGATGTGAACTCACACTCAAGACATAACAAAAAAAGAATAGAATTTTGAAAAAACGAATCGGTACATACATTTGCTCAGGTTGTGATATTGGTAAAGCAATAGATATTGAAAAGCTAGTTAAAGTAGCAATTTCTGAAGAAAATGTTTCAGTTTGTAAAAACCATGCTTCTTTATGCTCGGTTGAAGGCTACAATTTAATCAACGAGGATATTGAAAATGAAAAACTAAATGGAGTTATTATTGCTGCTTGTTCGCCACGAATGAAAACGGAAGTTTTTGATTTTCCTGAAAATATCATCCTTGAACGTGTAAATATTCGCGAGCAAGTTGCCTGGTGCATGGAAGCTGGCGAAGAAGACACACAAATGGCTGCCGAAGATTACTTAAGAATGGGAATTACCCGTGTAAACAGTATTTCAAACCCTGTTCCGTATATTGTTGATGAAATAAGTTCTGAAATTCTTGTAGTGGGAGGAGGAATTACCGGAATTACTGCATCGCTGGAAGGTGCAAAAGCAGGCTATAAAGTTCATTTAGTTGAGAAAGAAAATGAACCAGGAGGATGGACTAACAAATTATATAAACAAATTCCTTCGAAAGCACCATTTAATAAGCTAATTGAACCTGAAATAAAAGACAAAATAGCTGAACTTGAAAACCATTCAAATATTAAGATTTATAAATCAACAACTATAAAAGAAATCTCCGGGCAACCAGGGTTTTTTGAAGTTACCCTGTTTAATGGTAAAGAGGAAAAAATAACCGTTGGCTCCATTGTTGCATCAACAGGCTGGAAACCTTATGCTGCAAACAAACTATCACATTTGGGATATGGAAAATTTAAAAACATTGTTACCAACATTGAGTTTGAAGAAATAGTAAAATCTGGTTCGCAAAAAATTCCCAAAGACATACTTTTTATTCAATGTGCCGGATCAAGGGATAAAAATCATCTTTCTTATTGTTCATCATTTTGTTGCGGCACTTCGTTAAAACAAGCTAAATACATTCGCGAACTCAATCCGGATTCAAATGTGTTTGTCATTTACAAAGACATTAGAACACTTGGTCTTTATGAAGAATTTTACAAAGAAGTACAGAAAGATGACCAGATATTCTTTACCAAAGGAGAAATAAATTCAGTAAATGAAAAGGATGGAAAACTAAGAGTAGAAGTACAACAAAGCTTGCTTGGACAAGATATTTCCATTGTTGTTGACATGGTTGTGTTAGCAACCGGAATGACTCCGAACAATACTGAAGACCTCAATCTGAATTATCGCATGGGGAAAGGCCTGCCTGAACTAAAATACCAGTTTTCCGATTCTCATTTTATTTGTTTTCCCTATGAGTCGAGAAGAACCGGCATTTATGCCGCGGGAAGCCTGAGGGCGCCAATGGATATTGCAGCTTCAAAAGAAGATGCTGCCGGTGCAATGCTTAAGGCCATTCAATGTATTGAAGCAACTAAAAGAGGAGAGGCTGTTCATCCACGTTCCGGCGACAAAACATATCCCGATCTATATATGGATCGTTGTACCGATTGCAAGCGCTGTACAGAAGAATGTCCGTTTGGTGTATATGATGAAACAGAAAAAGGGACACCTTTGCCCAATCCATCGCGATGTAGAAGATGCGGAATTTGTTTGGGTTCTTGTCCTGAACGGATAATCAGTTTTTCGGATTTTTCTATCAATTCTATTTCTGCCATGATCAAGTCAGTTCATGTCCCGGATGAATTTGAAGAAAAGCCAAGAATACTGGCCTTTGTTTGCGAAAATGATGCCTATCCTGCATTTGACATGGCTGGAACTAAACGGTTAAAAATCAGCCCTTATGTTCGAATAATTCCTGTCCGCTGTATTGGCTCAATTAACAAGGTATGGATTTCAGATGCTTTGTCAAAGGGATTTGATGGCATATTGCAAATTGGCTGTAAGCCTGGAGATGATTATCAATGCCATTTTATACATGGTAGTGAATTAACCGAAACTCGTGGTGAAAATATACAGGAAACACTGGAAACCATGATGCTGGAACCAGAAAGAATAAAGACTGAATTTGTTGAAATCACAGACTATTACAAAATCCCTGAAATTATTAATGAATATGTGGAAATAATTGAAGAAATTGGCCCGAACCCTTTTAAGGATATGTAATGATGTTTCAAGTTAAAAGTTTCATGTTTCAGGTTAAAT
>DAOVJU010000490.1 GCA_030632095.1 Chlorobiota bacterium | reverse complement strand
TGGAAATGACGAATCTGCGCGAAAGTCTGATAAAATCTTTTATAAAGTTCAATTACTAACTTCCAATAAACCAGTTGCTTTACATCCGGAAAATTTCAAGGGAATTAAAAACGTAGAAGAATATATTGATGCCGGTACATATCAGTATATGGTGGGAAATAAAAAAACAATGGAAAAGGCAGAAATTTTACTTAATAAAATACAAAAAACTTACCCTGATGCAATAATCATTGTATTCAAAAAAGGAGAGAGAATAGCATTGAAATAATCATTTATATAGAATCTATATACATTAAAAACGAGATACTTTTGCAACTCTCTGATAATTAGAGTGACAAAACTGATAAATATATTGTTACTTATTAGACATTATATAATATTCAATATTGCACGAAACTGGTAAATTTGTAGCTACTTAGTGTCTTAAGATTAAAGTGCCTAAAGTACTTAAAGTGCCTAAAGTATTTAGAGTAGTTAAAGTACTTAAGAGTTTTAGTTTTGGACTAATTGATATAAAAATCGTATGGATTTACTTTCAGTGAGATCCTTTCGCTAAGTTCACAAAGCAGGCACAAAGTTTCACTAAGAATGATTTTTAATTTTTAATTATATAAAAAATCTCTGAAAGCTTTCGGGATTAGTTTACTTTAAGTACTGATTCATTAAGTAAATTTTCATAGCAACCTAAAAACATTATATTTACAATTATCAAATAAGCGCCTATATCAAAATATATTTATATGCTAAGTAGTATAATATTCATTTTAGTATTATTTACAGGTATTGGTTTATTTACCTATAATGTAAGGAAGATATCGCGTAATATAAAAAAGGGGCAATCTCAAAAAATTAGGGATAACATACCGAAAAGGATAAAATTAATGCTAAGCGTTGCTATAAGCCAGACGAAAATGGTACGGCGCCCTATTGCCGGATTAATGCATATTTTTGTTTATGTAGGTTTTATTATCATTAATATTGAGATTTTTGAAATTATTATTGATGGCATTTTGCATAAACACCGGGTTTTCGCACCATTTTTCGGAGACTTATATAATGCTTTGATAGGGGCATTTGAAATTCTTGCTTTCCTTGTAATTTTCGGATGCCTGGTTTTTCTTATTCGGAGAAATATAATTAGACTGAAACGATTTCATTTAGCTGAAATGACACGTTGGCCAAGAACCGATGCAAATATTATATTAATAACAGAGGTATTTTTAATGTCAGCTTTTTTGATAATGGATGCAAGCGATTCAATATTGCAGTCAAGAAATGCAGCACATTATGTTCAGGCAGGTTATTTTCCTGTTGGTAATTTCATTGTTCCTCTATTGATCAATTTTTCCGATTCAACCTTAATCTTCATCGAACGGTTTTGCTGGTGGTTTCATATAATTGGAATATTCGCGTTTTTAAATTACGTTCCTTACTCAAAACATTTTCATATATTCTTATCTTTTCCAAATGTTTATTATTCCAAGCTTGTACCAAAGGCCATGTTCAATAATATGGAATCAGTAACAAACGAAGTTAAAATAATGTTATATCCTAATGCAGATCCTTATGCAGGCACAGGAAACGGAGAAGTTGATGAAAACAAAAAATTTGGTGCAAAAGATTTCACTGATCTTAGCTGGAAAAGTTTAATGGATGCATATACCTGTACGGAATGTGGCAGATGTTCTGATGTTTGTCCGGCAAATATTACAGGTAAAAAACTATCACCCAGAAAAATAATAATGGATACAAGGGATAGAATTGAAGATTCTGCGAATAAAAAACTATCTGATAAAACTCTACTAAGAGATTATATAAAACCGGAAGAATTATGGGCTTGCACAACTTGTAATGCATGTACACAAGAATGTCCGGTTAATATTGATCATGTTTCGGTTATATTAGAGATGAGAAGATTTATTGTCCTGGAGGAATCTGCTGCTCCATCGACCCTTAACGCAATGTTTACGAATATTGAAAATAATGGTGCACCCTGGCAGTATCCACCTTCAGAAAGGCTAAAATGGGCTGAAGATATTCAATAAAAAGGAATAGTTAAATGGACGAAAGTAATAAAATAAAAATTGAAGTGCCTGTAATGGCTGATTTAGCAGCAAAGGGTGAAAAACCAGAATATTTGTTTTGGGTGGGATGTGCCGGCAGCTTCGACGATCGTTATAAAAAAGTAACTAAAGACCTGGTTAAAATTCTGGATTATCTAAATATCAGCTATGCAGTTTTGGGTAACGAGGAAAGCTGTACAGGCGATCCGGCAAAAAGGGCAGGAAATGAATTTATTTTTCAAATGCAGGCATTGAGTAATATTGAGATATTAAATGGATATGAAATAAAAAAAATCATTACAGCTTGCCCGCACTGTTTTAATATTATAAAAAATGAATATCCTGAATTAGGCGGAAAATACGAGGTAATACATCATACACAATTGCTAAGTAATCATATTGAAAAAGGTACTTTAAGAATAGATGATAAGGAGTTTGTAAATAAACGAATGACTTATCATGATCCATGTTATTTAGGCAGGGGTAATGATGAATACGAAGCACCAAGAAATGTTTTAAATCAATTAAAATCTGAACTGGTTGAAATGACTAGAAACAGATCAAAAGCACTTTGTTGCGGGGCAGGAGGTGCTCAAATGTTTAAAGAAGCTGAAAGTGGAGATAAAGAAATTTATATGGAACGTGCTGAAGAAGCATTAAAAACCGAATCAAATATTATAGCAACTGCTTGTCCGTTTTGCATGACAATGATAAATGATGGCCTTAAACTTAAAGATAAAGAAGAAATTGAGGTTTTGGATCTCGCAGAACTTGTTGCCAGAGCACTGGATTTGTAATTATTTTAAATTTGTATTTACTTTCAATTCTTAACTAAAGCCCTTATTGGGTATAGCTTTTGTTTTATACCTTTCAGTAAATATATTAGTTGGGTTTAGTAAAAATTAAGATTCACATTTCTGTGGTTTGATGTTAAGTATTTTCCGGTTGCAAATTCTACATATGCTTTTCCATCACATTTATCGTGAAAATTTAGAAATATATGCCCCAGGTCTAACTTAGTCCCTGCTTTAAAATTTTGTATAAAACCAATACCGTCAACAGGATTAATTTCACATGTATTATGTATAAATTTTGCGCCTATCATAGCATGATACAGTATACCACTACTGATACTTGTATACTCTACAATT